>DITI01000025.1:0-13516 GCA_002422765.1 Candidatus Pacebacteria bacterium UBA6188
GTGTCTGAGGAAAAGAGGAGGAAAAATGTGGTTCGTAGGGGCGGCGCTTTGAAAGCACGCCGCCCCTACATAAAGCAAGTGAGCTGGCACTCACCTGCCTGTAAACAAATTCATTACACCTTGGAAGAGACTAACCCCTCCCAGACCCGCCAGCAAACCATACTCGATGGCCAGCTGAATCGGGGTAATACTGATTTCGGGATGTTCGAAGATAACCTCGTTGATCCCAGGCATCATCATGATAAGCACCAAATTGGGACTAAAGAACATCCCGAAAGCCAAGAAGATGGCTGGTACGACCACGATGAGCACCTTGACTTTCAATTCCCCCTTGAAGAAATCTGCCACCGTCCCAAAGGCCGGTAGAAGCTGAGGTAAAATTCCCAGCATGAACCCAATGTTCCAGTAATTCTCCATAATCAAGAGGACTTCCGGCGAGACGTCAGCCGAGAAAAAGGGGCGAAAGTTCTCGGGATTGACCCAAGCTATCCACGCCCCCAACGCCGCCACCAGTCCAACCAAGAACTGGACTCCCCCGATGACCCTGAGCTTGAAGAAGCTCAGGATGCCATTGATGAGGAAGCCAATAAAAATCACGGCGTAGAGGTACGCCCATGACTTCCGTTGTTGTTCCGGGTTGCCGGTCAAGCGGTCCGCCGCTTCGTTAACGAGGGCAGCTTGATACTCGCCCCATGCTTGCTTGAAGCGCGGAAATGGCGCTGGAGAGAAACCACCCTCGCGCTCGATGCGCCAGAGTTCTTCTAAGTCCTTTTCTAATTGCTTATACATGGCTGGACCGTAATTCTGGTTTGCCACATATCTTTTAGTGTCGAGTAAGACACTTTCGAAATCCTGCTTGGTACAACCAACCTCATTGGGTTGAGGCAGCTGCACGATGGCATAAAACTCAGGGCATGCCTTAAAGACATATGATGGGGGTGTAAAATTCCAGCTCCAGCCGGTGTACATGGCTAGATAAAGAACAAACCCTCCAAGAAACACCCAGCCCACATTCATTTTACTGTTGGTCTGGGCATAAACCAACAAAGCGATGACGGTTAGAATGATGCAAACCGCAATCATCGCAATGACTTCGGCAAATTTCCAGCCGAAGAAGTAGGCACTTGCCAAGGAAATGGCCAGCGACCCACTAAGAATACCGGTGATCCACCAAAAGGCTTTCATTTTAATTAACTCCTGTAGAGAATTGATTGATCCTCCTTCCCTGCCAGGGAAAGAAGGTTAAAGTCGATTTAGGTATAATGAATTGTTAAAGATCTGTCTTACCACAATGACAAAGTACGCCAAAGAAAGGGTCGATTGACCCCTCCCGTAGTAAGACATCCTATAATATACCATATTTGGACAAAAAAATCCACTTTTTAGATTGCTTTTTTGATCTTTAATGACATAATTAGATCTAGTTTTTTGCGATTGTTAGCAACTTTTTGACTGAGGGTTAGAGCAACTCTCAAAGTCGAGAAGAAATCCAAACTAACAATCCAGAAGGAGGCCACAATGAGACTGAGGAGAATCATTGTTGCTTTTTTGGTCTTGGTGCTTGGAAGCTTAGTGACGACTGGCTGCGCCAGCTTTGTCACCAAAGTGCAGCGCGCCAGTGAAGACTGCATGCTTCGAAACATCAAAGAAGCTTGCGCTTACGTCTACGCTGTTGGCACCAGAAGCGCGGTAGAAACAAAGGTGGGAGGAGCAATTGCTACTGAAGGAGCGGCGGAGGCTGGGTATAATATTTATCTTGAAGGAGGTTCTATCCCCTCTTCAACTCAAATACCTGCCAAAACACCAACTCTCACTCCTACCCCTACGCCAAGCTTCATACCAAATCCAAACACTACCATCATCCCGTAGGAGATGCAATCCTGCACGTGCTCCCGCTTCAAAAAAGCGGGAGTTTTTCTTTTGGAAAATATTATGTTTTTATTCTTCACTCGGAATCAAAATCCAACAGAAGACATAAATCAAAATTCCAGGAATACCGCCAGGAATTAGGGTCAGGGCCAAAATGACTCTAACCAAAGTCACATCAATCTCAAAATAATTGGCAAAAGCTACCGCTACGCCAGCAATTTTGCGATCTTTAATTGGTCTGACTAATTTTTTAATTTTGCTTTTGACTGCTTTGGGCATAAAAACCTTTCTATTTTAAAACTTGCCACATCTAAATATAGCATGATATAAAACATTATGAGTTTAACTGAATTTATGGAAAAGAGACAAGCAGCTATGCAACATGGCTTAACAGAAGGTCTTATCCAAACCACAACAAAAAAAGAAGTAAATGTTAACGATCTTTATTCGCAGCTAAGCGATGCCAGAATTAGACTTAATGCTACTAATACCACCATTTCTAGAGAAGGTCAGATTCCAAGCAGAGAGTACAAACTTGCTTTACAAGATAAAACAGATATTGAAGCAGAAATTGCAAGTCTAGAAAGACAAATTGCAGAAATAGAGGCTAAGAAAAATCCTGCCGCAGCAGATGAATATTGGAAATAATTTTTTAATTAGTTGGCCATTTGTCTCCACCACCACAAGGCAAAATCACTATTACGAAACTCAGCTTTTTTGAGCAAAGCAGTGAAGTCTGGCCAAGCTAACAACTCAACTTCAATTTTTTCACCAGCGTCTAAATTTTTGTCCGCTACCAAAGTGCAATCCTGAGCTACTAAATAAAAATTGGCCCAATCAATGCGACCATTCATCTGACCACTAAATAAAAAGTGCCATTTTTCACTCTGATAACCAGTTTCTTCCAGTAATTCGCGCTTAGCGGCTTGCCAAACATCCTCACCTTCATCAATAATACCACCAGGCATACTCCAGAATTGCTGAAAGCCAGGTTGTGATTGCTTGGTCATGACCACTTGACCAGTCTGATCAAAAGCCAAAATAGTAACCGTATCCGCCCGAGAAATACTCTCAAAAGTTGCCTGACTACCATCATAAAGTTCTTGAGGCCATTGCCAAACATGAAAAAATACTCCAGAAAAAACTTTTTGTGCTTGAGCCCCGCGTTGCAATTTAGCCTGACTTCTCACAATTAGTTCATTTGCATTTTGCTTGGTTAAAATTGGTAGCTTGTTTAAAAAATCTAGCATGGTTAAAGAAATTATAGCCTAAACCTTGCGGTATAATAAGCTTTCGTGCAAAAAATCAACATTAAAGGTCAAAACTACCAATTGCCTATTTACTTGCCAGATGCCACTTTGGGTGTGGCTCGTAATTTGGATAGTTTAGATTTACTAAGAGTTGGATTGGAAGGGGTAATGGTTAACACCTATCACCTCATTCAAAAACCAGGTGAAGAAATTTTAAAAAAAGTAGGTGGGATTAAAAAACTGATGAATTGGTCTGGCTTTGTTTCTTCTGATTCTGGTGGCTTTCAGCTTTTTTCTTTGATCCAAAAAAATCCTGAGTTGGGCAAGATTACTGATGAAGGGATTGTGCTTTACAACGGACCAAAAAAACAAAAGAAAACTCTTTTTACCCCTGAAGATTCCATTCGCATGCAGTTTACCTTGGGCAGTGACGTGATGATTTGTTTGGATGATTTTAGCCCACCCGCTGCCAATGAAAAGCGTATTCAAGAAAGCGTAGAACGCACAATTGCTTGGGCTGGACGTGCCAAAATTGAGTTTGAAAGGCAATTAAAAAAACATGGTTTTACAGCTGAGAATCGTCCACTCCTGCTCGCCCCCATTCAAGGTCATAATCATCCAAAATGGCGTGAGTTTTGCAGTCAAGAACTCCAAAAGATTGGTTTTGACATCTACGGTTTGGGTGGTTGGCCATTAGATGAGAATGGCAAATTCGATTACTCATTTTGCCATAAAAATGCTGAATTAACGCCAAAAGATAGCTTAAGATTTGCTTTGGGAGTTGGCACTCCAGAGAACATTGTGAGGCTTTTCTTTATGGGTTATCAATTCTTTGATTGTGTTTTACCTACTAGAGATGCTCGTCACCAACGTCTTTATGTTTTTAACAGCAATCCGCTAGAACTTGATCGAGAAAAACTCAAGCTTTTGACCACCGAAAATAAACTCGACGAAATCTTTGCTCACCTCTACATTGGTAAAGGCCAATTTGCTACTGACACGCAAGCTGTGAGTGAATTTTGTGACTGTCCACTTTGCCAGAAAAAGCTCGGTCAGCCACAGGTGAGTCGCGCTTATTTACATCATTTATTTAAAATTGGTGATGGTAGTGCTTTTCGTCTGGCTAGCTTGCATAATTTGCGCACTTATACTCTACTAATTGAAGCCTTGCGTCGTGCTTAACTAATCCCACAGATTGTTTTCTTTAAGCACTTTTTTGATCTGCAAAAGTTCTAATTCAATTTTTTTCAATTTTAGTTGTAGGTCAAAATCCTCTTCAACCTCTAATTCTTCTTCAAGAAAATAATTAATCGATTTGTGAGTCAGATTGCTGATACCTTGCAAAGTGTCTAGAGGTGGCAGGGCTCTGCCTTTTTCGTAAGCACTAATGGTGCGATCTGATAGTTGTAAGGCGTGAGCCAGTTCCTTTTGAGATAAGGCTGCTTCTACTCTGGCTTGACGGATTTTTTTGGCAAGTTTGTCTGTTTTTGTCATACTTTGTTTGCTTGACTAAATGCTTATTCGCGATTACTCTATTTTTATTAGAAAAAATCTAATTTAATTATGTCAGTTGCCTCAGACCCAAAATCAGTTCTGGTCGTTGAGCCTAATACGAGCTTGGATCGACCCTATGCTTTCTTTGACCAAGTGGCCTTTGAGCTAACTCGCTGCAACAATCCAATTGCCGCTAGAGAATATTTGGAAAAACAAAAGTTTTCCCTAGTCTGCCTCAGTTGCAGTTTCTCTAACAAAAAAATGTTAAGTTTACTTGAGTCAGTCAAAAATGCCAGCCAAACTTCAATCATTCCCTTGCTTCTAGTAGTCGACCTAAAACAACCTTACAGTATTGTCCCAGGACTCACTTGGAACGGCCAGCTAGCCCTTCTCAGCTCGATTTCTACCAGCCAAGATTTGCAGTTGCAGCTTGGTAAACTTCTCTAATTGTTCTTTGCAACCTTCCTGTAACCTATTCCAATTATAATAGACTTGTGTCAAAACAAAAGACCAAGAACAGAGTCGCACTTAGAGAGCTGGCTCTGCGTCATCGACCAAGAGAAAAAGCTAAGCAGTTAGGTCTTCCCGCCCTCAGTAATCATGAACTTTTAGCCTTGATCATCGGCAGTGGTCAAAAAAATCACAACGCCTTAGAAATTGCCAAAAAAGTGGAGAAGGTGTTGTTCTCAAATGCGGTTACGGCAACTGAACTCTGCAAAATCGCTGGCATTGGGCAAATTTTGGCCACCAAAATTCTAGCTAGCTTAGAGTTGGGTGAGCGCCTGAACAAACAAACTCACTTTGAACAAGTCGATTCCCCTGCCAAAATTTTCACCCTATCATTAGAAATCCACGACAAGAAACAGGAATANNTTGAATTATAATTTTCTCGAACCTAGAGATATTTTTGCTCCAGCTTTCAATCTAGGCGCCAGTGGCTTGATCCTAACCCACAATCATCCCTCTGGTAACCCTGAGCCATCTGATGAAGACTTGTTATTGACCGAAAAAGTACGTCATTTAGCCGAGCTTTTGGGAGTGAAATTCTTGGATCACCTAATCGTGACCAAAAACAATTATTTTTCTCTACGAGAACATTTTAGAGAACTGCTACATTAAAGCAATTCGATTGAGGCTGTACCTGCTTGATCGATCAACTTATAGCCGGCCTTCGTAAACTGCTGTCTAATCGCGTCAGACTTGGCAAAGTCTTTGTTTTGGCGAGCCTTTTCCCTTTCTGCAAAAAGCTCTTGTAGCTCTACACTTAAATCTTCCAGTTGGAACTTAGATTTTTGTTCAACTGGCAAGTTGGATTCAGTAACTGATGCCAAGCCCAAACCTAAAACACGATCAAATTCCAATAATAAACGATACTTCCAAGCATTATCTAAGTTGCTCTTAAGCATTTGCCACATGACGGCTAGAGCTTCTGCGGTACCAAGATTATTTTCCAGTGCTTGAAAAAAGTCGTGACTAAATTTTTGAGCTTGTTCATTGTTTTCTTCAGGACTCGTCAAACGATGATTTTTGATCTCCAAATACAATTGCAAAAGTTTGTGCCATGCACTTTGACTCGCCTGCAAACTAGACCAAGTAAAATTTTGTTCGCTGCGATAGTGGCTTTGCAAAAATAAGAGGCGCAAAGCTTGAGGAACAAAACCCTTCTTTAGGACATCATCGATGGTGTAAAAATTACCCAAAGATTTACTCATCTTCTCCCCATCAACTCGTAAGAAATTATGATGCACCCAGAATTTAGCGAAAGGCTTGTCGGTAAAAGTTTCTGACTGAGCGATTTCATTAGCATGATGGACAGCGATATGATCAATTCCTCCAGTGTGGATGTCAAGTTGCTCGCCTAAATGTTCGATGCTCATCGCACTACACTCAATGTGCCAACCTGGAAAACTACGAGAGTGCCAAGGACTAGGCCAAACCATTTGACGATTTTCTCCAGCTTTCTCAAATTTCCATAGTGCAAAATCACTCTGGTTTCTTTTGCCTGTCACCTCACCCAAACGACTCTCGCGAGTAGCTTGACGCGGATCGTGACCACTCAATTCTCCATAACTCTTCAGTTTAGACGTATCGAAATAAACCCCATCACCTTCAATCAAATAGGTGAAGCCTTTTTTCTCCAAATCCAAAACCATTTCTAACTGACTCTGAATGTGTTCGGTTGCTCGGCAACTTAAAGTAGGGCGCGCCACACCCATCAAATCCATGCTGTACCAAAAATAGGCTTCAAATTTTTTGGCCACTTCCCAAGCAGTTTGACCATATTTGCGCGCCCCTTTTTCCATTTTGTCTTCACCCTCATCAGCATCAGAAGCCAAATGGCCGACGTCAGTAATGTTTTGAACATGTTTGACCTCATAACCTAGGTGGCGCAAAACTCTCACCAAAATATCATCCATCACGTACTTACGCAAATGGCCGATGTGAGTGTAGTCGTAAACAGTGGGACCACAAGCATAAATTTTGACTTGTTTTAAATCTTCTTGGAGAGCTTTGAACTCTTCAACTTTTTTGGAGAGAGTGTTATAGAGTTTCATGATTTTATCTAACTATAAGTTGAATGAATTTTAGCCTGAAAAAGCTATTTACGCCACTAGCCATCGGCTTGGCTCATTTGGGTGCGTTTGTTTTGCATAAGCTGAGCGGTTTGTTGTTTCTTGTTGCCAGATGGACCAACTGGACCTTTTCTAGGGCTACTAGGCGGTGCAATGCTTTGTTCTTCTGCTTGTCTCGCCTCTTCTTCTTTACGCTGTTGCTCTTCTTGCATTTCTTGCTGTTTTTTTTGCTGTTCTTCTTGGTATTTTTGTTGGACGTAAGCCTGCTCTTCTTGAGTCAGTTTTTGCCAATTCTGAGCGATTTTTTGTTTTTTGGCTTTTTTCTCTGGAGGATCTTCGGTGTTGATTCCCAGCAAGGAATTGAGGTCAAAAAAAGATTTGAAAGTGTTAACAATGTCTTTGACTGGACGAAGAACTAGCTCCTCACCTAAGTTAGAAATATTTCTTGGATTAGGAGCTGCTTGCTGCTGACTTGCCTCAGGGTTGGCCAAAGGGGTTTGACCAGCTCCGGCTGTAGCAGCTTGTTGTTTAGCAATACCTTGTTGACCCAAGACTGAAGATTGCTGAGCAGCTTGTTTTTGGGCGCTGGCAGCTGATGAGGCGGCAGAGCTTTCATGCTCATCACTAAAACCAGAACCAAAAGTTTGGCGAAAACCTCCGCCCGGTCTCATTTGTGTTTTTGCGCCAGCTTTTGGCGCTCCAAAACCAGACATATTTAACTTTCAAAAACTCTTTTTTAATTACTCTCCAAATGCTTGAGTTGAAAAATTCTAATACTGCGCTCTTCTAGTTTTTTTTGCTCAGATAATGCCTCACTACTAATTTTTTGACTCATTCTAGCTTGATATTGCGGAGTGTCTTTGAGCTCAGCCTGCATTTTGGCCAGTTGCTCATTAATTTGCACTTGGTCTTCAGCTTGTTTTTGTTGTTGTAGCAAAGCAATTTCCTCTGCACTCAAACCAGGAGCTTTCTCCTCAGGAACAGTATCTGCTGCTCCTTGCTTCTTTTGTTCTTCAAGGAGTTTCTGGAGAGCTGCTAAGGGATCTTGGTTGTCTGCCATAGGAAAATTAAATAGACTTGCCAATTCATGTTAGCAGAAAAAAGCCAAGCAAAGCAAGGACACTCAATGAAAATTTTAGCTCAAGCTTAAGTCGTGTTTGCTCAAGCGACGATAATCCGTTTTTTTCTCTTTGGTCTTGCGCATCTTGCGCAAAGCAGCGTTAGTAGCATCAACAATGGCATCGTAAAAATCATAACCATTAATTTCTACCCAGAGATCCTTGCCAGGAATTTCGATGCTGTATTTGACTGACACTTTTTTGCTGTCTGTAGCTTTTTTAGTGTCTTGCTCCAGATAAACAGTGACTTTACTGACCTTAAAATCCTTGAGTTTGCTCAATTTATGGCTTTGTCTCTGGATAAATTCGCGTAGCGCTCTCGTCACTCTCAGGCTTTTGGCTTGAACAATCACGTCCGTCATAGTTCTCCTTTCAACTTTCACCCTTTTGATGAAAGCCATAATTAATACAAAAAAAACGACCTCAACTAGCATCTAACTAATTGAAAAGTCGTTAATATCATCTGTTTTCAGCATAGCAAATTTGTGTCAAAAAGCAAGTAAAAAAGGCAGTGTATAATAATTGATATGGCAGGAGAAAAGATCAATATCCCAGCCGGAAAAGAATTTAACGCTGGAGATCATGAAGACGGCGACGAGGGCTACACATCTACTGAAGATTTAGAAGCTAAGGTAGTTGGCATTGTTCCAGAAACAGGCTCTCTTAAAGTCATTATTCCTAAAGTTGATCCTGACCGTCAATTTTTCGTCCATCAACCACCAAAAAAAGAAAAGACTTAGGTTCTGTATTGATTGATTTCGTCTCGCAACTGCTTGGCAGCGACACTTGGATCTGGAGCAAAAATAATTCCTCTGGCTGAATTGATTATGAGTCCCTTTTTGGCGCTGTTTAAGCCTGCTTCAAGCACCTGACTGACTTCACCACCTTGTGCACCAATCCCTGGCACTAAAAAAGTCATTTCCCCAGTTAATTCTCTTGCTTGCCTCATCTCCTCAGGATAAGTGGCGCCAACTACCAATAAACAATTGTCTGCCTGATTCCATTCCTGGCTAACCTTAGCTGCCACTCTTTGCCAGATTTTTTCTCCAGAATCTAAGGTTAAATTCTGCAATTCTCCCGACTCAGGATTAGAAGTTTTGCAAAGAATGATGCAAGCTTTATCTTGGCGATCTAGAAATGGTTGCAAAGCTTCGCGACCCAAGTATGGATGTAAAGTCACAGCATCAAAACCCAACCAGTCAAAAATAGCCGTGACATAACCTTCGTTGGTGTTGCCAATGTCGGCTCTTTTAGCGTCAAGAATTAGAGTAATTTCCGGATGTTTTTCCTTTAAATAAGCGGTGGTTAAACGTAATTCATGCAAACCTTTATCACCTCTCGCTTCATAAAAAGCTGAGTTGGGCTTATAGGCACTGACGTATTGATGAGTCTGATCGATGATCCACTGATTAAAAGCGAATTGAGGATGTTCCATGCTTTTAAATTGATCTGGAATTCTGGCAAAATCAGCATCCAAACCCACACAAAGCAAAGAATTAACTTGATCAACTCGCTGATTATATTTTTCAAGAAATGTCATGGCCATGGCGCTTTCCCCAGCCCCAAGGATCTTGAAACCAGTCTTCTAAAATTGCTTTTTGCGTTTTGCTAAATAAACCTAATTCCAAAGCTTCCGCCAGAATCACTTCAAAATTGGTCAGTGGACGCAAACGAACTTTTGCCTTGGCAAAAGCTGTGTCAGCTTCCTTGAAGCCATAGCCCACGATAATGAGACAGTCAGTAACCTCTGCTCCATCCTGACGCAAGGCTTCTACTCCAGCCAAACTGCTCATCCCTGTCGTTACTAAGTCTTCTAGTAAAATAACTTTTTTGCCAGCAACATTTCCCCCCTCAACCCGACTTTTAGTGCCATGATCTTTGATTTTTTTGCGCACAAAGACTGAAGGTTTGCTCATCGCGTAACCTAAAGCGGCACTATGAGGAATACCAGCAGTTTCAATCCCAGCAATTACTTCAAATTCCAACTTATCGCGAACAATGAGCTCTTGAAAGCCACCAATCACTTCTTGCCAAGCTGCTGGGTGAAAAGGAAAGCGTCGATTGTCGACGTAAACCGGCGAGATAATGCCAGATTTAAAAGTAATGGGAGAGCTTGGTTTGAAGCCCACAGCACCAATTTCTAAAAGCGAGCGAGCAATTTTTTTTGCCAAGTCAGACATAAATTAACCTTTCTTGAGTTTATTCAATTCTAAAATTTCTAAAGCCAAATTCGGACGCCACATCGCTCCAGTTGCACTCATCACCGCATCAGCACCAGTCTGCATGTAGGCAAAATAATCATCTGCCACTGTCACTCCGCCCACACCAATAATGGCAAATTTTTGACCAAATTCTTGACGTAATTTTGCCAAGCGACTTACCATTTCCAAGCCTGCCCATTTGATCGCAGCACCACAGACACCACTGCGCAAACGACCTTCACCTGGCAAAGCTTGCTGACCAAAAGCATCAACAATTGGCGCCGCAATAGTGTTAATCACGCTCAAACCATCAATGAGAGGACCGACTTGTTGTACATAATTTTGCAAATGCTCATCATCTTTAAAATAAGCTAATTTTAAAATAAGTGGCGTATTGCCAATTTCGTTTTTGATTTTTTCCGCAATCAAACGCACTCTGTCAGTGTCAAAACAAAGCAAATCAGCTGTTCCTTCATTGGGACAACTCAAATTGGCTTCCAAAATTTTGGCGCCAGTTTCTTTGACTAAGCGCGCGGCTAAAACATAATCTTGGATTAAATCCTTAACGGTTCCATCCTCTTTTTTAGTGCCTTGAAAACTACCGATCAAAACCTGACCTTTACCTGCAGCTTGTACTGCCTGCGCCATATCTTTTTGCCAAAAATCTGGATCCATTGAAGGCACGCCAAAAGAATTGGTAATTGAAAGTGGCTCACTGTAGCTTGGCTCTGCCTGCAAATTATTTTCTGCCAATTTAAGTGTTAAATCACCTTTGATTTTCACTCCCAAAACATTGGGCCAAGGATGACAAGTATAAGCTCTAGTGCGCACCGTTTTGTAAACACAAAGATCAAAACCTTGATTAAAAGCCGCTTGGACGAATTTAGCATTCAAAAGTGGACCGGCTGGAATACCAAAAGGCAAATAAACTTTTTGACCCAAAAAATTATGGTTTGGCTCGCCTTGGCGCACGATTGCTTGAGTTTTGGCAAAAGCACCAAAAGGCCCTTTGGTAAAATTTTCTTCGTAAGTTTTTTGAGGATTATAAAAAGGAGTTTGCAACATATTCTTAAATTAAACCTAGAACCTGTCGGCCATTACTGGTAGCAATTTTTACTAATTGTTCTAAATCATAATAATGACAAGCTTCTAGTAAAAAGCGCAATTCTGTCCACATATCGCCATCTGTAAAAGGTTTGTAGTAATCGGCAATATTGTCTGGGCCAAGGGCAACCGTGATGCCAGCAGGAATCATCTCGTCTACCGGCGTCACACTGTTGTGTGAGGGCACTAAATCCTCACGACGCCTGTGATCAATCCAAGCTGTAGGACAAGCAATCATCATTACACCAGCCTCTTTCATTTCGCGGTAAAGTTTCTGACGAGTTGCCTGTGGTTGAGCGGCGATGGAAATACCATGCACTCCTACCACTCTGCCTTGCATTTGGTGTTCAATAGTTTTTTGTACCAAAAGCGCGGTTTCTTGTTCTTTGGGTGTATTAAATTGATCGACGTGAACGTGTGCCATTTTGCCGTATTTTTTGGCAGTACTTAGCAAAATATCCAGATGCTCTGCCTCGTAACCCAGATCTTTGCCCGGCAGACCACCAATGATATCGACGAACTCTGCCCCTTTATCAAACCACTCGCGAGCCTTTTGATCTAAAACTCCCTTAACAGTTTGGTTGGCAAAAAGCAGTTTGATTTGTGACTTATAATGCTCTCGCACTCGCTCTGCTGCTCGCATCGATTTATCTTGAATCAAGGGATCCACATCGATAAAGGTACATAAAACAGTCACACCTTGAGCAATTTGCTGTTCCACGCCAAAAGCCATGCGGTCATATATTTCATCCACTGTTTGCTTTTGTTTTAATTCGTCGATTAAATCCCATTTTTCTTGCAAAGAAACATAGGCTAGCTCTAAATCTTCGGTCTTGATCAAGTAAGCTTTATCCAGATGGTTATGAGCACTAACCCAACCGCCTTTTGCTACAATTTCTTTTAGAAGATGTGCTTTGAGATCCCAAGAATTTTGCATTTTAAACACTGCGACGCTTTCTAACGACCAATCGTTTTTGTAATTCTTTGACCAAGCCATTGGCAGTTTCGATGTCGCGTACTAAGGTTACTCCATTTTTGACTGCCCATTTTTTGATCACTTGCTCATCAGATTTGGCCTCTTTGGTTTGATTATCATAAGGCAAGTTAATCACTAGGTCAAAAACATTTTGGCGCAAGATATCTTCCAAGGAAGGATAAAGATCCTTATGCATCTTGTGGACCATAACCGAATTTATTTTATGTTTTTTCAAAAATAAATGCGTGTTTTCGGTGGCATAAAATTGGAAGCCTAATTCTGACAATTGTTTAATCGTAGGCAATAAGGCTTTCTTATTCTTCTCCTCACCAATCGTTAACAAGGCAAAGCGCTCGTTATCCTGAGCTAAGCGCATTTGCAAAGTGTAAATTTCGATGAAACCTGCCGAAGCATTTTGGTTAAAGGTGTCATTCTTCATGAAAGTAGCTAATTTTTCATCAAAAATGGTGTTGGCAGTTTCCACCGCCACCACTTCAGCTTGACCCTTAAACAGTTTGACTGTCACTAAACCACTTACTTTTTGGTTAACTTTGTCTAGATAAGCATTGAGATCATCCATCAAAGGCTCATACCAAAGAGCTCCGTAGCAAAGATAAGCCCACTTGGTGTCTACCAGAGATTTAAACTCATTTTCTTCGCGAGTGGAGACATATTTTTCCAAATTAAAATGAGCATTAATGATAATCTCAGCAGCTGGAGCCTCATAAAGACCTCTGACTTTAAGTCCTACCAAACGATCTTCGATGTGGTGAGTGACACCCACTCCGTGCTTAGCCCCAACTTTGTTGAGATGCATGATTAGATCTGCCAAACGCATGGGTTTACCATCAACTTCCACTGGCAAACCTTTAACAAAACGCAGCTTAATGTATTGATGTTTATCTGGAGTTTTTTCAATGACGCGACAAAC
>DITI01000025.1:13616-14757 GCA_002422765.1 Candidatus Pacebacteria bacterium UBA6188
GAGCCTTCAATTCTAACTTGATCATTGCCCTTGCCAGTACAACCGTGAGCAATGGTGTCAGCTCCATATTCTCTAGCTACTTCAACTGCAATTTTCGATAAGAGTGGTCTGCCAAGAGGCGTACTCATGTGATATTTACCCTGATAGCTAGCGTTGGCTTTAATGCCTTTGGCCAGATAGTGATAGGCGAATTCATTTTTGGCGTCAATAACGATCGCTTCTTTTGCGCCCAACTTCAGTGCTTTTTTTCTAATCTCTTCCAAATCATCGGCTTGCTGACCAATATCTATAGTCAAAGCAATCACTTCTGCTTCGTAAGTGTCTTGAATCCATTTCAACATTACTGAAGTGTCCAAGCCTCCAGAATATAAGAGCACTACTTTGTGCACACTGCCCTTGCGACCTTCGTAAGAAGAAACCTTAGTGTAAGTTGAAGCTTGTTGCATGAAAACTTTTCTTTCTTGTTTAACTAATGATTTTGGGCATAAAAAAAGAGCAAGGTTTTTAGGCCTTGCTCTTCACGGATTCGCTAGTTTTTGGCTAATCTTGTTTTGCACCAAAAAGTCATTCTAATGGCTACTTATGGATTGTACAAGCCCAATTTTTAGAGTTGTCTTCTGCCTTCTAAGGCTCTCGCCAAGGTGACACCATCAGCATATTCAATGTCAGCTCCAATGGGCAAGCCGTGACCAATGCGGGTAACGCTAATTTGCTCTTTATTAGGCAAACTGGAATTAGCCAACATCTCTTTGATGTAAAGCGCCGTAGCTTCTCCCTCCATAGTTGGATTGGTAGCCAAAATTAACTCAGTCACTCCGGTCAGTCTCTTTAGTAAATCTCGTAAATATAATTGATCTGGACCGATATTATTAAGTGGAGCGATGCAACCATGTAAAACATGATACAGACCATGATATTTGTCTGATTTCTCGATAGCCAAAAGATCCAAAGGTTGCTCCACCACGCAAATGAAGTTTTGTTGACGATTTGGATCACTACAAACGGAGCAAGGACTATGTTCGGCAATGTTATGACAACTTTCACACATTACTGTTTCTCTTTTGAGAGCTAAAAGCTTGTCGGCAAAATCCTCCAACTGAGAACTAGGATTATGTAACAAATAAAAAACCAAACGTTGGGC
>DITI01000025.1:14905-15232 GCA_002422765.1 Candidatus Pacebacteria bacterium UBA6188
ATTTTATTCTTCTCGATAATCAACCGAGACATCTTCTAATTGATTTTCCCAGTCTTTAGTTTTGTTTTTGGCCAAAAATTTCTCTGTCGCTAGCCAAATTTGTCGCTCAACTTCTTCAGCATCTACACTCGCGTCGATAATCTGCCAACGAGAATGAGTTGAATATTTTTTCAAATCATTTTGGGCAGTTTGCAAATAAGCTTGACGCACTTTTTCATGGAAATCTTTGGCTTCATAATCAATGCGGTTAGCGCCTTCTTCACTCATGCGACGACCTAAACCAATTTCAACTGAAGCATCAAGTAAAAAAGTAATATCTGGATAAGT
>DITI01000031.1 GCA_002422765.1 Candidatus Pacebacteria bacterium UBA6188
GTGGCAGCGCCAGTGCTGGTAGGAACGATGTTGCTAGCAGCATTGCGGGCGCGACGTAAGTCCTTTTTGTGGGAATTATCGTGCAAATTTTGATCGTCAGTGTAGGAATGGATAGTGCTAAGTAAGGCTTTTTCCACTCCGAAACGATTTTTCATGATTTGCACCAGAGGGGCTACGCAGTTGGTGGTGCAGGAAGCATTGGAAAAAATTTGTTTACTGTTGTCAAAGTTATTGACTGCAGTAACACAGGTTGAAACCTCATGGTGTTCATCTGATTTGGCAGGCGCGGAGAGCAAAATCTTTTTTGCTCCGCCGATAAAATGAGCCTTAGCTTTTTTGGGTTTATTGAATTGGCCGGTGGCTTCTAGAATGATATCAACATCATACTTAGTCCAAGGAATTTTGGCCGGGTCTCTCTGGGCAGTTACCATGATTTTATGCTCGCCGATTTTCAGGTAGCCTAGTTCTGGATTTTCATCGCTCACTTGATCTAGTTTTTGAGTTTCTTTGAAGCTGATTTTCTCAGCAAAAAAGCCATAAATAGTATCGTGCTTAATTAAATGCACCCAGCTGGCTAGATCCATAGAACCAGAGGTATTGATAGCCTTGAGAGCAATTTTATGTTGGTGTTTTTCAAACCAAATGCGAAAAGCGAGACGACCAATACGACCAAGACCATTAATAGCAAAAGTTTTCATAGTACTCACAGTATGCCACGAAAATGTGTTGGGCAACAAGTTGGAAGTGCTAGGCTTTCAGGTTAAAAGAGTCTCAACGTCGTTGGAAACGTAAGTACCAACGTCTTCGCCATCAATGGCTTTTTCTAACTGTCCTTCTTCAAATAAATCGAAGACCATGACTGGCATGCCATTTTCTTTGCACATGGCTAAGGCAGCTGTATCCATGACTTGCACCTCTTCCATTTCAATGGCGGTTTTGAAACTCATGGTTTTGAAACGTTTGGCGCTAGGGTTGGTCATTGGGTCTTTGTCATAAATACCATCTACTTTGGTAGCTTTCATCAAGACATCACAGTGCAATTCGAGAGCATGCAGAGAAGCTCCTGAGTCAGTGGTCACGTAAGGCATGCCGGTTCCAGCAGAGAGAATGATGACTCTCCCCTTCTCCATATGGCGAATGGCTTTGCTACGAATAAAACCTTCGGCTACGGCCGGCATTTGTAGGGCAGATTGCATGCGTACTGGCACACCAACTTTTTCAAGAGCGTCTTGGAGAGCTAAGCCGTTCATGACGGTGGCCAACATGCCCATGTAGTCAGCAGTGGCGCGCTCAATGCCATTTTTAGAAGCAGCAAGACCACGAAAGATATTGCCACCACCGATAACGATAGCGATTTGCACTTCTTTGGCGTAGATGGTTTTGATTTTCTCAGCCATGGCTAAAACAGCTTTAGGGTCGATGCCGTACTCGCGATCACCAATAAGTGATTCGCCGCCAATCTTGAGTAAAATTCTTTTAAATCTTTTTTGCATGCAATTCCTTTCAAGAATTAAAAAAGTTTCTTTTTTAAACGCAGAAACTTCCAGCGCAAGTCTTCTGCTAAATTATAAATTTTGTACATTGGGTAGTCATTGACCAGATCGTAAGTACCAATAAATTCGACCAACTCCCCTCCATAGCCTTTTTTGAAACGGTGAAAACCATTCCAGGGGCTTTTTGGATCCGGATTAGGTCCGAGTGAACCCCACATGTCAAAGCTGTGGCAACCCTGTTGTTTGCCAAAGCGAATTACTTCCCACATCATCGAGTTACTAGCCATGACTTCACGATACATGGAACTAGAAGCTCCATAAGGGTAATACAATACACCGTTGAAGACAAAAACTATCCAAACGACCAAAGTTTGTTTTTCATAAACTGCTTTGAAAATGTGGATGATGCCACTATCTTTGAGACTTTCCCATAATTGGCGGAAATAATCTGGGGTGTGAGCGTAAAATCCCTGACGCTTGGTCGTTTCAGCTAAGATTTTGAGGTATTCTTCCAAACCTTGTTCGCTAGTGTCTTCGACAACTTGGACGCCTTTTTTGCTGGCCAGCTTGATGTTGTAGCGAGTTTTACTGCTTTGTTTTTCCAGCAACTCTTCTTCACTAAGGCTAAGATCAAGCTCAAAAGTATAGCGAGTAAATAAAGCTCGCCCTTCTTCTAATTGGTATTTTTGTAAAAATTTGACGGTTTCATTGTCGGTGTTAATTTGATCCAAAGGTTTTTTGACATTAGGTTCGAGCTTGATGTAAATAGCATTGTATTTCTTGGCTAATTGCAAGAGAGCTGCCATATGATCTTCATTGGGAGTTAGGCCTTTGGGATAATAACCAACATAGCGATTGAGAAAAGGAACCTTGTGGAAAGTAACTTGCATGACGCTATCAAGAGTACCGCCAATAAAAAATCCAAGTCTTTCGACTTGGACCCCAGTTTTTTTTCTAAACTCACCCCATTTGTATGATTGCAAGGGATGACTAGCCACTCGATCGAAAATCACTTGTTCTTGTGGCAAGATCTCTCTGATAAGCATAGAAGTATTTTTGATTATAGGTCAAAGCAGCTTTTTTTGCCAAGGCTATTTTCTCAACTGTTATTTGCGCAAAAATTCGCGAATGTCTAGCTCGTCATTAAGCAAAGCATCTAAACTATCTTCGTCTATTACCAAGCGGATTTTTTTGTCATTCGCTGGAGCAGATTGAGTTTTCTTCTTGTTGCCATAAAAGGAATGATAATTATTTGTCTGACCCTGATCAAAACTACGGTTAGTAGTGAGTAGATTTTGCTTGATTTCTGCCAAGAACCTACTTGGCAAACTATTGCTACTGTAGCCATAGGTAAAGCGACTGCGCGCATAACTAAAGTACAGTTTTTCTTTGGCTCTGGTGATACCAACGTAGCACAGACGTCTTTCTTCTTCGACCTCATTTTCCTCAAAAATAGCTCTAGAGTGAGGCAACAAGCCTTCTTCCATACCCACCATAAAAACTACAGAAAATTCTAGGCCTTTCGCCGAGTGCAGACTCATCATGGTGATTTTATTTTCTTCTAGTTGTTGGGTCTGGTCGTTGGCCAAATAACCATCTTGAACTAAGGCAATGTTTTCTAAGAGCGACAAAGTATTATCAAAACGACTAGCGACATTAAACAACTCTTGGATATTATCGAGTCGAGCCAAGTCCTCTGGATCTTTTTGATCGTATTTATCTAGATAAAGAGTGTTTTCCATAATACCCTGCAAACAAGCGCTAGGATTGGCTAAAATTTCTGGATTAGTTTGGCTGAGCCAAGTTTCTAGTTTTTCTAAGCGTCTTTTGCCGATTTTTTGAGCTCGTTCACGACTAGGACTATCAAGATGATTAAAGCAAAGTCTTAAATAAGCCAAAACGTCTTTGATTTCACTGCGTTCATAAAATTTGGTGCCACCAACAATTTTGTAAGGCAATTGACGACGCATGAAGGCCTCTTCAAAACTACGAGATTGGACGTTGGTGCGATAAAGCAGGGCCACGTCTTGCAGTCGATCTAGATATTTTTCTTTGATGATGCTGGCAATTTTTTCTGCTTCCAGCTCACCAGTACTGGTTTCATAAACCTCAAGCTTTTCACTGGAAGTTTGATCAGTCCACAATTCCAAAACAGGATGGGAGAGATTTTTGGAAATCACTGAGGTGGCAGCTTCAAGAATATTTTGAGTCGAGCGATAATTTCTTTCCAAACGATATTCTTTGATCTCTGGGAAATCTTGACTCAGCCTCTCTAAGTTGCGGTAATCAGCTCCTCGCCAAGCATAAATACTTTGGGAAAAGTCGCCCACTGCAAATAGATTGTCATTATTCTCTAATGAGGGCGATTTGGCTAGAATTTTGGTCAGAAAATACTGGACTTTATTGGTGTCCTGAAACTCGTCAACTAAGACGTGCTGAAATTTATTTTGGTATTTTGCTCTAAGTTGCTCGTTTTCAGCCAATAAGCGATAGCAAATACCGAGTAAATCATCAAAATCGACGGCGTTTTCGTCACGCAAGCGTTTTTGGTAGCTTTTATAAACTTTGGTAGTAAAAATCTGCAAACTATCACGAGCCGAGTCTTTAAATTCCTCTGGAGTAATTAATTCATTTTTGGCGCTGCTAATTTTAGAACGTACCACTTGGGGTTTAAATTTAGCTTGATCGAAGCCATTGGTTTTGTAAATGTTTTTGATCAAGGAGAGTTGATCATCACTGTCGTAAATACTGAAGTTTTCACTAAGGCCAAATTTAGCCAGATGTCCTTCTCTGGCTTCAATGCGTAAAATTTTGGCCGATAAGCTGTGAAAAGTACCAGCAAAAGGCAGATTTTGGCCGGTGTACTCTAGAACACGCTTCTTCATCTCGGCAGCAGCCTTATTGGTAAAAGTGACTAGGAAAATCCCCGTCGCCGGCACGGCCTTTTCTTTGATTAGATAAGCGACCCTAGTCGTTAAAACTCGAGTCTTACCGCTTCCCGCTCCAGCCAAAACAATTGCTGGTCCAGTTTGGTGTAAAACAGCTTGGCGTTGCTCAGGATTGAGTTCGTTGAGAAGATTGGCAATTTCTAACACCCGAGCAGTTTAGCATTTTTTAGGGCTTTTTTCTGATCAATTTTTATGTCCTAGATTGACATATTATAGGACTTATATTATAATTGAGGGGTTGGCTACTTGAGTATTTAACAGTGCGTTAAATTACTGGTTTAGCGAACAGTTCTTTAATAAACTAGGTTTTATTGATCAGTATGGCGGATCCTACTTTGTTTTTTAATTTTTCTAAAAGGCGAAGCAGGATCCGCCACAAGTAAGTCGTGGATGGTGAAACTTTGGCGCTCTTTAACGGCCAAAGAATTTTAAAATTGGTTTCCCCTCTTCATGATTGGGAAACCGGAGGATTGTAAGATGAAACAGTTGTACTTCTTTGTTGCATTGCTGATTGTGGCAAGCATGGTTCTCGCCGCCTGTGGCGGCGCTGAGCAGGAGACTCCTGCTCCTGTTCCAACAATGCGGGTGCCCGTTCAGCCCCGCGATGAAGGCGTAGTTTTAGCCTTCGAATATATCGCGGATGGCGACCCTGCTCTTGCTGGCGAACAGCCCACTGTTAGGGTTATGGCTTCGAAATTTGACGCCACAGACCCGATTCCCACCACCCCCACATTCAAGATTAAGGGCGATAACATCAATCTGAATTTTAAGTGGGAAGGGACCGAACTTTTCATGCCTGAATTGGTCGCGGTCTTTGAGAATTTGAAAGACTACAACATGACCGGCACCATTGAGGGCAAAAAAGTTTTTGTTCAACATATCAAAAGGGAAGGAAATGTTATCAGGGTGGAATTTGAGTTTTACGAATCCCTCACCCCCACCCCCCTTGAAGAAGGAGGTGACAATTAAAGACCTAGTTTATGTTAGTTCGCTCAGGTGCTTCAAGCACCTGAGCGACTAGGTTTTTCACTTAATTTTCTTGCTAATTTCCAATATCTTTCTATACTAAAGTCAAATGAAAAAACGCATTATTGCTAACTGGAAGTCGAATAAAACCTGGCCAGAAGTGACGCATTGGCTCAATAATTTTCCAAATGATGAGGATAGTCTTAGAACTTTAGATTCACTCGAAATTATTTTGGCTCCACCCTACCCATTTTTGGCTTTGGCACGCGATATTATTATTGAGCGTCAGTTGCCGATTAAGTTAGCGGTGCAGGATTTAAGTGCCTTTGGTAGTGGAGCTTACACTGGTGAAGTGGCAGCTTTTAATCTACAGGATTTAAATATAGAGTACGCCATTTTGGGTCACAGCGAACGTCGACGTTTTTTGCAAGAAACGACACAGCTGGTGGCTGATAAGGTGGCTGAAGCTATTAAATGGCAGATTAAACCAATTCTTTGTCTTGATCAGCCTTATTTCAGTGAACAAGCCAGATTTTTATCTACTGCAACCCTCAAAGAATGTCTTCTAGCTTACGAACCAATAGCAGCAATCGGAAGTGGTGTGGCGGAAAACCCAGGAGATTTACTACCGGTTTTGCAAGAACTCAAACAACTTTATGGAGCTGGTCAATTGATTTATGGCGGTAGTGTGAACGCTGAAAATGTGCGGGAGTATTTGCGAGTTTGTTCTGGGGTTTTGCTTGGTGGAGCTTCCTTGGAACTAGCTGATTTCCTAGACTTACTTTATCAAGCTGGTAGCGTTGACTTAAGCTAAGCTTGCTAAAAACTCTGCTTTGTCATATATTTTGATCTACTGTGACTCTTAAAGAGCTAATTTTACTTGCTTTAATTTTATTTTTTACTTTATTGACTAGACTTTTCCGTTTGGATTATCCCAGCCAGATGTATTTTGATGAAGTTTATCATGTGCCGGCTGCCATGATGATGAGTTCGGGTGATTTTTCACGACCTTTTGATCCACAACAAGTTGCCTATGATGGCCAACACATCGCTGATTGGCTTCACCCGCCACTAGCCAAATACTTTCAGGCAGGTTCAATGTATTTGTTTGGTAAAAATGCTTTTGCTTGGCGTTTGCCGGCAGTGGTTTTTGCTTGTTTGACGATTATAGTTTTTTATTTTTTATTGCGCTTTGTGGCTCAAGCCTTTTTTTTCAAACATCTATCTATTGCGGAGAAAAACAGAAGAAGCATTAATTTAGCTTTGGTGGCGACTTATTTTCTTAGTTTGAGTGGTTTGTTTTTGGTCCAATCAAGAATTGCCATGAACGATGTTTTTTGTTTATTTTTCTTGATGCTTGGAATTTTTGCCTACTTTGCTTATTTAGACAAGAAAACTTATCTTTTTTTATTTTTAACCGGCCTTTCTTTGGCCCTATCTTTTAGCACTAAATGGACAGCTTTGTGGCTGTTGTTGTTAATTTTTATCAGGGAGCTGACTTTGCTAAGAAGTTATAGAGCTTTGCCCTTTATCTTTTTTTCTTTAATCCTGACCCCAATTTTTATCTATGTTTTAAGCTATGGAGCAATGTTTTTTGCAGGTCACAATTTAACTGATTTTTTTGCTTTGCAAAAAACTATTCTTTCATCTCAGTTAAGCAATCCAAGCTTTCACCTTTATAGTAGTGATCCTCTTAGTTGGTTGTTAAACTGGCGTCCAGTTTGGTTTTTTACTAGCACCAGCAATTTGGATAATAGTTTCGTAGCCAATATTTACGCTTTGGAGAATCCTTTGTTGAGTTTATATTTGCTAGTAACTTTTATTTTGCTTTTTCTTTCTTTACTCAAAAAAGATAAATTGTCTTTGGCGAGAAAAACCGTTTGGCTGTTTTTCTCTTTTTATTTGGCTAGTTTTCTGCCTTGGATTTTTTTCTCGCGTCCAATGTTTCTTCATCACTACTTGCCAGCTTTGCCCTTTTTAATTGTCTTATTGTCTTACTTTTTGTTAAATTTACTTGAGAAAATTACTGACAAAGAAAAAAGAAAAGCTTTATTTTTCAATCTTTTATTTTGGCCATTTTTCTTCTTTTTACTTTTCTATCCACAGTGGACGGCTTTGCCGGTGCCAGAAGGTTTTGCTGATTTGCTTTATTTTGCAATTCCTAGTTGGCGTTAATTTTTAAGTTCCAATAAATGATTAATTTATGAGAAAATGAATAAATAATTATGAAAATTGCAATTATTGGTGCGGGGTTTGGAGCTTTAGCAGCGGCTTTTGATCTCAGCAAATCTCTTGATGATGAAATTGAAATCATTGATCCTGGTAGTTCAGCTGGTGGTTTGGCGGCTGGTTTTGAACAAGAGCACTGGGATTGGTCTTTAGAGGAACATTATCATCATGCTTTTGATACTGATAAAGCTTTAAAGAAATTTTTAGAAGATTTAGACTTGCGTCAGCAGTTGGTCTACAAGAGAGTCAAAAGCTCCACCCTGTATCATGGGAAGATGCATCAGATTGATTCTCCCATTTCACTGCTCAAATTTAAGGAAATTTCTTTGTGGTCTAGAATTCGCACTGGAGCAGTTTTGGCTTTTCTCAAAATTTTACCAAATGGGATTGTTTTGGAAAATTTTAAAGCTGGGCAGTTTTTAAGAGCGACAATGGGTCAGGAGTCTTGGCGTGTGATTTGGGAGCCACTTTTTGTATCCAAATTTGGACGTTTTAGTGAAGAAGTTAATCTGTCTTGGTTTTGGGCGAGAGTGAATCCTCGCACGGCTGCTTTGGGTTATTTTGAAGGTGGTTGGAAACACTTGGCAGACTTAATTGTCAAAAAATTGCAAAAAGCTGGGGTTAAGGTTTCTCTCTCTAGTCAGGTCCTAAAAATTACCAAAGTGGCAGATGGCTTCATGCTGAATATCAAGCAAAATGATCAAGAGATTAATCGTTCCTATGATTTGGTCATTTCCACCCTCTCCTCGCCTGTTTTTGCCAAATTAATTGATTTGCCAGAGCTGAAAAAGGAAAAACTTCTAGGTTTGGGGGCAATGACCATGCTACTGCGTTTAAAGAAAAAATTGCTCAAAGATGGCACTTATTGGTTGAATGTTAATGAGAAGAATTGGCCTTTTGTGGCAATTGTTGAACACGATAACTACATTTCTAGCGCTCATTATGGTGGAGAAAGCTTGGTCTATTTGGGTCGTTATTTGCCTAGCACTGATCGAGAGTATCAGAAAACCAGCGCAGAACTTTTGGCTGATTATCGACCTTTTTTGCAAAAAATTGATCCAGACTTTGACCAAAATTTAATTGAGGCCAAACTTTACAAGGCTCCTTTTGCTCAGCCAATTAGTTTTGTTGGTCAAAGCAAATTCTTACCTTCTTTTAAGACAAGTTTACCTGGTTTGTATTGGGTTTGCATGCAACACGTCTACCCTTTTGATCGTGGCATCAATCATGCCATCGCTAAAGCGAGACAACTTGTGAAGCATGTTAGAATAGACACTTCGTCTTCATGAAGCTTATGAATCAAGAGAAAATCAAAATTGGTTTCGATATGGATGGAGTGATTCTTTTCAATCCAAGCCGTATTTTTCGTAGTCTCATCTCCAAAAGCAAAAAAGCTCACCTTTTACCTCGCAAGGAATTGGAATTCTATCATCCTAGTTCTCCCTTAGAAGATCTTTTATGGCTGTTGGTGCATAAAAGTAGTTTTAAGCTGGCCGCTGGCTTTGCTAAATTAGAAGAACTAGCGAGTGATGATCGTTTGGAGTTGTACGTGGTGAGCGCGCGCTTTGCTTGTTTGAGTTCTGATACCAAAAAATGGTTGAAAATAATCAATCGCCACAAGATTTTCAAAAACCTGTATTTTAATGATCAAGATGAACAGCCTCATCTATTCAAAGAAAGAATGATCAAAGAGTTAGAGCTTGATTATTTTGTTGAAGATAATTGGGATGTGGTTTCTTATTTAGCCAATAATCAAAAACACACTCAGATCTGGTGGGTGAGTAATTTTTTGGATCGCGAAATCAATTACCCACATAAATTTTTCTCTTTTCAAACTGTAACTGAAAAAATTGCCAAGCTTTTGTTATAGTAGAGGTCATGTTGTTGCACGACCTGACCTTACTTGCTTGGATTAGTTTTGTTTTGTTTTTACTGCAATTAGTGGCTTTGCCTGTGATTTTTTTTGTAGCTTCCAAATTTACTTTTCTTAAAGATGGAGCTTGGGGTTTTGGGCGTGTTTTTTCAATTTTGTTGCTGTCACTTTTGGTTTGGAACCTAGCCTTTTTGCAGGTGCCAATTAACACTCATTTGGGTGTGGGGATTTTATTTTTTGTTTTATCTTTATTTTCTCTTTATACGACCTGGGCTTTTTTTCTTAGCAAAAAGAAATTTTTGCAAAAATTTTGGCAAAAATTTGGACGAATTATTTTGATTGAGGAAATTGTTTTTGTTCTAGCCTTGCTCTTTTTATTCGCCATGCGCAGTTTTCAACCAGAAATTTTGGGCTTGGAAAAATTTATGGACGCTGGTTTTATCCAAGCTTACTTAAAATCTCCAACTTTGCCAGCTGGTGACATTTGGTATGCAGGCTCAAGCATCAACTATTATAGTTTTGGGCAATTTTACAATTCTATTCTAGTCCAACTCTGGCAAGTTGACCTAGCCTACGGTTACAATCTTTTGTTAATTGCTCTTTTTGCTTTACTTTGTTTACAACTTTTTTCTTTGGCCTTTAATCTACGCTCCAATTTAGGCCAAAGCAATTTTAAAGCAGCGGTTTTTGCTGGCATTTTTACTGTGTTTTTGGTAGCTTTAGGCGCCAATGGGCACACTCTGTGGTACTTTTTTAGCAAAGGCAGCTTCGCTGGCTATTGGTATCCTGATGCGACTCGATTTATAGAGCGCACTATTCATGAATTTCCTGCCTACAGCTTTGTGGTTTCTGACTTGCATGCTCATGTCTTGTCTTTGCCGATTAGTCTCTTTTTATTGCTGGTGGTTTTTGTTTGGCTGAAGGAGCTTTTATCCTTACCTAGCAAAAAATTAGCTAAATTTAAACTGCTATGGCGAACTAGTTTTTTCTATCTTTCTTTGTTAATGGGTGTTTTATTTGGAGTTTTAGTGATGACCAACACTTGGGATCTTTTAATTTACGGGTCACTTTTGCTTTTGTTAGGTTTGATCTTGTTATGCAAAAATAAACTTTTCTTTGGTCCGCTTCTATTGTCAGCTAGCAGTGTCCTAGTTGGTACAGCTATTTTTGCTGCTTTTTGGCTTTTAAATTTCACCCCTATTTCCAACAGCTTAATGTTAGCCAAAGAACACACTCCATTTTGGCAACTTTTGATTTTGTGGGGCCCTCATTTATTTTGGGCTAGTCTACTATTGTTGGTAATCAGATCATTTTTTTCTACCAAAAAAAATGATCAAGTGGTGCCTATTTTAATTATTGCCTTATTTGTCTTGCTGGTTTTTCTGATAGTTTTTCCAGAATTTTTCTATTTCAAAGATATTTACACTACCTATCCTAGAGCCAACACCATGTTCAAGTTGGTTTTTCAGGGCTTTATGCTTTTGGGCATCCTCGTAGCTTTGTTTTTTAGTTTGGTTTTGTTTGAAAAAGCTCAGCCTAAAGGCTTTTTTGCTTGGCGCTTATTTGATCTGAGACAAACCTTGGCTTCCAAAAAGAAAAAACTTTTTCTTTTGAAAGTTCGTTTGCGTCGTTTTTTTCTTTTACACCTGCCAATTAGCTTCTTCTTATTTTTTTCGACTTTGGTGTATCCTTATTTGGCTTATCAGAGTTACTACGGCAACTGGAAAAATTATCAAGGCTTGGATGGTTTAGCTTGGTTTGCGCGCAAATATCCAGACGATTTTATTTTACTTAACTATTTAAAAGCAAATGAAAGTGAACAGGTTAACATTGTTGAGGCAGTTGGTGAGTCTTACACTGAGTTTGCCAGAATCTCGGCTTTCTCAGGTATGCCTACAATTTTGGGCTGGCGAGTTCACGAGTGGTTATGGAGAGCTTCGTGGGATGGTCCGGCCAAGCGCACAGGAATGGTAGAGAAAATTTACAATCAACCTTTGAGCGATGAAGTTGCTGCCAACCTCAAGTCATACCAGGTTAAATATATAATCGTGGGTGACAAGGAATATGAGGCCTACAAACAAATGGACCTAGAGGGTTTAATGTCTCTAGGTCCGGTGGTTGCTGTATCTGGTAAGAGCTATTTAATCAAGTTATTTTAAACTTAATTTAATTCAAAAGTTACGCTGACAGTTTTGCTAGTCAAGCTTGAGCCAGGCTCAAGATTGGCGTCAGTGATGGACTTGGCACTGCCCATGGCCATTGGCATGGCGCTTTCGTAAGCAGCGTAAAATGGATAATTCCCACCTTCAGTGACAGAAATCATTTTACCCACTGATTGTTGGTTGCCTGTGGCAATTTTTTCAGCTTTTTCTCTGGCATTAGCCACGGCTTCAGCCAAAAGTTCATCGCTAGCAGAAGCTAAGTCATCAACACTAAAGTTGGGACCATAAACGTAGTTGGCGCCACTTGAGTTGAGGATGGCTAGAAGCTCTTCAGCTTTATCTACTTCCTTGAGTTTAACGCTAACTGAATTATTGGCTCGCCAATCTCCTTTTTTGGCATTGCCTCGATCTGGAGCTGGATAGATCATAATCTCTGCTTCATATTCTGTTTCTTGGTAAACACTGGCATTCTCTGTTTGGATATCTTCATCCTTGATGCCAAAAGCCTTGACTTGAGCGATGAGCTCGTTCATGGCTTCATTAG
>DITI01000010.1 GCA_002422765.1 Candidatus Pacebacteria bacterium UBA6188
TTTCTTTGCCTTTTTCGCGTAAAATTTCTTGTACCTTGAAGGAGACACCTTCGGTGTTGCCTGTCAAACTGCCGTAAATCAATAGAGTATTTGCCATAGTAAAACAATTGTAGCAAAGACAAGAACAATTGACCATTCGAGATCACTCTCGTACAATGAAGGACATTAAACATGTCAGAACTAGAGCAATTAAATTGGAAAATTTCCGCCAAAGCAGGTGAAGGAGTGATGTCTAGCGCCAAGCTTTTCGCCAAAGCTTGCAAGAGGCAGGGTTTGGCAGTTTTTAATTACTACGAATATCCTTCCCTGATTAAAGGTGGCTTGCAAAGTGGTCAAGTTTACACTGCCTTGCGTGGCGCCACTTGTCAGCAACGCAAGCTTGATTTGCTCATTGTTTTTCATGAAAAATTTATCAATGAACATTTGGCAGAATTAGATGAGCAATCTCTAGTGATAGTGAATGCCAACAATTTTGATTCAAGCAAATATCCAGATTTAAAATCTCAAGTGTTAGCTATCAATCTGACTAAGATCGCCAGAGATCAAGGCGCCAATCCTCTAGCGGCTAATATTGCTGCTCTGGGTTTGAGTGCTCGAATTTTTGCCATGGATTTACAGGTCATGGGTCGAGTTGTAGTAGAAGAGTTTGCCAAAAACAAGGAAGCGGCAAGCAAGAATCTTTTAGTGCTCAAGGCAGCTTTTGAATTTACAGATGATTTAATCAAACAAGGTAAGTTGGTTGATCGAGGTAATTTAGTTAATACTGGTGTTGATGAGCAACTGTTGGTGACAGGTAGTGAAGCAATTGGTTTGGGGGTTTTAGCTGCAGGCTTGCAATTTTACTCTGCCTATCCGATGACTCCAGCGACTGGTCTCTTGCATTTTCTAGCAGCTGAGCAAGACAATTATCCAATCGTGGTCAAGCACGCTGAAGACGAGATTGCTGCCATCAATCACGCGCTTGGTGCTTCTTTTGCGGGTGTCAGAGCGATGACGGGTAGTTCCGGAGGAGGCTTTGCCTTAATGGTCGAATCTCTTTCTTTTGCTGGAGTGGCGGAAATTCCACTGGTAGTTTTGGAAGCAGTCAGGCAGGGACCAGCTAC
This sequence comes from Candidatus Pacebacteria bacterium UBA6188, assembly GCA_002422765.1. Lineage (GTDB taxonomy): Bacteria > Patescibacteriota > Microgenomatia > UBA1400 > PJMF01 > UBA1364. Next base: position 1,104 of record DITI01000010.1, read on the forward strand.
TGGTTTGCCAACTTGGACTTCGCAGGGAGATTTGAATTTTGTTTTGGGTGCTGGACATGGTGATTTTTTGCGCGTTATATTGACGCCTGGTAGTGTGGAAGAGCACTTTGTTTTGGCCAAATTAGCAGTGGAGTTGGCTGAGAAGTACCAGTTGCCAGTTTTGATTATGTCTGACAAATATATTCTCGAGTCTCATCAAACGATGCCGAAGATGATTCTAAGTCAGCAAAATCAACGTTTTGCCATGCTTAATGATGGTCGTTTGGGAGAAAGTGGTTTGGGTGAAGGTGAGTTTTTGCGCTATAAGCTTAGTGCTGATGGCGTTTCTCCCCGCTCTATTCCTGGACAAGGCAATGCACTTCAGTTAACTAACTCCTACGAACATGATCAGTATGGATTCGCTACTGAAGACGCTGTGGAGACTAAGCAAGCGGTTGATAAACGAGCTGCCAAGCTTTCGGCTTTACAGCAAGAATTGCCCAAGCCTCTTTATTTGGGTTCCAAAAATCCAAAGCAAATTTTCATTTCTTTTGGTTCAACTATCAATGTCTTGCAAGAAGTGCTTTTGGATCCACTTGCTAGTCAAATTGCCCTTATTCATTTGCCTTGTGTTTACCCCTTCCCTACTCAAGAATTTGAAGTGCTGTTGGCAGGTAAAAATGCCGAGCTTTTTGTGGTAGAAGGCGACGCTACTGGACAGTTAGCAGGTCTAATCAAAAGAGAAACCAAACTTAGAGATTTGCGCATGATTTTGCGCTACGATGGTCGACCTTTTTACAGCGAAGATTTATTGGAATTTTTACAAAACGGACAGCTCAATAAACAATACACACTTTTATGAACGACATTACTTTAGCCAACCTACTCTCCCCAGTTCAACCCACTTGGTGTCCCGGTTGTGGTAATTTTAGTATTTTAACCGCTCTCAAGCAGGCTCTAGTGGAATTGAATTTAAAAATGGATGAGGTAGTAATTGTTTTCGGGATTGGATGTAGTGGTAATACTGCAGATTTCATCAAGTGTTATGGATTTCATGCTCTCCATGGTCGAGGTTTGGCCAATGCGGTGGGGATTAAGCTGGCCAATCATCGACAAAAAGTGATCATGATTGGCGGCGACGGCGACCTTTACGGTGAGGGCCTCAATCATTTAGTGGCAGCTTGTCGTGGCAATCATGACATTACCACTCTGGTTTTTAATAATCACCGCTACAGTTTGACTACTGGTCAGACTTCTCCTACTTCTGCCAAAGGTACGGTTGCTAAGTCTACTCCTCAAGGTTTGATTGAAGATCCTATTGGGGCTTTGAGCATTGCGATTAGCAATGGCGCTGGTTTTGTGGCCAGAGCTTACGCGGGCAAGCTCAAACAAATGGTAGAGCTAATCAAAGCAGGAATTCAATATGATGGTTTCTCTTTGATTGATGTGCAACAGCCCTGTCCAACTTTCAATAAAGAACAAGATTATGCTTGGTATCAACAAAACGTGTTTGATTTGCCAGCTGAATATGATCCGAGCAATCAGGGCCAAGCTCTAGTCGAGCTTTTAGATAAAAACAAATTAAGTTTGGGAGTTTTATACCGCAATGATCAGCGTTTAGCTTATCATCAAGAAGTGGCCACTCTTAGAGAAAAAACTTTAATCGAGCAATTCCCTCAAACAGTAGATTTGAACAAAGCAATTAAAGAATTTGTCTAATTATTTTTCCACTACACTCACGCTAGTGACGCTAACTGGTTCTACTGGTTTGGACATTTCACCACTAAAACTATTGGTTACTTGAGCGGTGGCAATTTTATCTACCACTTCAAGGCCAGCAATTACTTGACCAAAAATGACGTAGTTTGGTTGAAGTGGATAATCTTGATGCATGATGAAAAATTGACTACCATTGGTATTAGGACCAGAGTTGGCCATGGCAACAGTGCCACGTTTGTATTCGCCGGAAAAATCTTCATCATCAAATCTGTAGCCAGGACTACCAGTGCCATCTCCACGAGGATCTCCACCTTGAATCATGAAACCATCAATGACTCTGTGGAAAATAGTATTGTTATAAAAATTATTTTTGGCTAAATAAATGAAGTTGTTGGCAGTGACTGGAGTTTCTTTGGTGTTTAAGGCTATGGTGATGTCGCCAACGCTAGTGTGAAGAGTAACTTCGTAGGTTTTATTTTGATCGATAATCATTTCTGGTTTGTTCATTTTTTTGTTGGCTGACAGACTAGCTGGCATGCTCTTATCCTCATTGTTATAGTTGGTATTATTGGCGCCGTTTTGGTTTTGACTCATTTTGCGAATGCTTAGGGCAACTACTGCAAACAAGGCAACAAGCAAAACAAACAGTAAAATATTCTCTTTTTTCATAAATTACAAGGAAATTTCAGTCTATCAAATTTTCTCTACAAAGCAAGTAATGATGCCGAGGTTTCTTTTGAGACCCAATTTTTTCTTTTCGTAAAAAACTGCTGTCTCTATAATGCGAAAACCAGCCTTCTTGAAGTATTTGATGATCTCATCTTCTTTAAACCAAGTATAAAACCTTGGTTTAAAGTTGGACATTTCTTCTTCTTCCCAACTCTCACCTTCTCCTTCTTTGACAGAAACGTAGAGAATGCCACTACTCTTAAGTAGGCGATGAAACTCTTTAAGTGTGGGCAAGATATCTTTTCTGTCCAAATGAAGCAAAATGTCATTGGCCCAAATGCCGTGAAAAGTATTATCTGGGAAATTTGTTTTACTAATGTCGCCAATTTGGAATTTAGCTTTGGAAGCGTAAGCCTTGGCTAAATCTAAGAGTTTTTCTGAGAGATCGATGCCGATGACACTAAATGATTTGGCTAAGATTTTGCTATCTCGACCCCAACCACAACCAGCGTCAAGGACCTTGGCATTTTTTGGAAGAAATTTTTTGAACTTTTTGATCTCGTCTACTAGCTCGAGGTTTTTTGTTTTCTGCTTATAATGGTGAGCGATTTCATTATAAGTTTCGATGGTTTTTTTAAGATTTGTTTTCACTCTTAAAAAACCATTTTAGCATGTCAAATCACAAAACAAAACAAGTAATTTAGCTTGATGCAGAGTTAAAATTTAGTGTTGCAAGATGAAATCTAGAGTGTCGGTGAACTTGTCGGCATAAGCGTCAACTTCGATGTTGACGTTGGCGAAGTCTTGCTTGCTGATAAGTTCGCTTTCCAAAACCGCTACAAAATAAAGATCAGCACCCTTAGCAGCAAAACCATCTTTGAGGGCGTTGCCCACGTAAACAGTTTCCTGAGGAGTGACGTCAAACTCGTAGAGGGCTTTGTTGAAAACTCTAGGATCTGGTTTGAGGTGTTCTGAATTATCGCGGTGATAAAAAGCATCAATGCGAGTACCTAGCGGATGATCAAGAGAGATCATAGGCTTGACTTCAATATATGATCTAGAGGTAACCACGGCAATTTTTTTGCCATCGGCTTTGAGCTTGTCCAAAACAGCGAGATTTCTCTCTGGAATAGCGTCCATGCGACCATTCTTAATAGCCTCTGGCAACATTTTGTCGAAACGTCTCATGAATTCACCAGCATTAATACCAGGAATTCTTTCTTTGATGGCTTCCTTGAGGTTTTGTCCCCAAGTAATGCGATGAATAGTGCGGTCCATTGGCTTGAGGCCCATGGAGACAGCAATCTCATTTTCAAAATTGAAGCAAGACTCTTCTGATAGGCAAATGGTGTCGTCAAAATCCAGCAAAACGAGTTTAATCATATTGGTATTTTACCAAAAAATACTGATTTGGCGATAGTAATCTGTTACACTGGATAACATATGCAGGCAAGTGGTTTAAGCAAGGAACAAGTCCAATTAAAGCGTCGTCAATTTGGTTTTAATGAAATAGTTGATGAAAAATCTAAGTATCTAGTGCTCAAATTGATTTGGCACCAGCTCAACAGTCTTTTGATCTATGTTTTGCTAGTTTCCGCAGTTATCACCTATTTTCTTGATCATGTCCTCGATACTTATGTAATTTTGGCAGTTGTTTTTGCCAACACCCTTATTGGTTTTATTCAGGAATATAAGGCTAGTAAGGCAATTGCTGCCTTGCAAAACCTAGTGGTAGCTAAGGCTAAGGTTTACCGTGATGGACAACTAATGGAAATACCTTCCAGAGAGTTGGTGCCGGGAGACTTAGTGCTCTTGGAAGAGGGTGATCGTGTTCCAGCTGACGGACAACTGTTAGAAGCCAAAAATTTAAGAGTGATTGAATCATCTCTTACTGGCGAGGCTTTTCCAGTAGACAAGAATACTACTCCATCTTCAAATAAAGTGGCTTTAGCTGATCGTCAAGACAGGGTGTGGATGGGAACATTTGCAGCTTCTGGAGTAGCCAAGTTTTTAGTGACTGCCACTGGTTCGCAAACCACCATTGGTCAAATTGCCAAGAACCTGAAAGAAATCAAAAAAGAAAAAACTCATTTTGAGATCAAAACTGACCTTTTGGCCAAGCAAATGTCCATCGTGGCGATTACTGGAGCAATTTTGACTTTTATTGTGGGTTATTTTTTCCGTGATTTTACTTTTGCTGAAATTTTTACTTTTTCCGTTGCTTCTTTAGTGTCCGGTGTGCCAGAAGGTTTGCCGGCAGTGATTGTGATTATTCTAGCCACAGGAGCGAGTCGTATGGCCAAGAAAAAGGCCATCGTGCGTTCTCTACCCTCAACAGAAACCCTGAGTGTGGTGGATATTATTGCCACTGATAAAACTGGCACTTTGACCCAAAACACCATGACCGTGAGAGAGCTTTATTATCAAAAACAAAGAATTGAAGTGACTGGAGAAGGTTGGCAACCAGCAGGTCAATTTTTTTCTGGGGCAAAAGAGTTGTTTCCAATCAAAACTCCAGGATTGCAAGAAATGCTTTTGGCAGCTGGTCTTTGTAGCCGTGCCAGATTGTTGAAGCATGAGGCGTCAGGCAAGATTGACTATGAAATTAGCGGTGATCCAACAGACGGAGCGCTCTTGGTTTTAGCTCATAAAGCTAGTTTGCAAAAAACCCTAGAAGAAGTGGAGATTTTGGATGAGTTGCCTTTTGATCAGATTAAAAAATTCAAGGCAGTGTTGGTCAAAATTGGCCAAAAAAGACAAATTTTTCTCAGTGGAGCAGCAGAAAGCTTGATTGAGATGAGTGATTTAAATCAAAAAGAAAAAACAGCAGTTTTGGCAGAAGTGCAAAAAAGTTCATCTCAGGCGATGAGAGTGATTGCTCTTGCGAGTTTGGTAGTTTCTTCACAAAGTAAACAAATATTAGATCAAGATCTAAAAAAAGTTAACTTCATAGGTTTTGTAGGTATGGTTGATCCGCCCAGAATTGGGGCTAAAGAAGCAGTTCTTAAGGCTAAAAAAGCTGGTATTCGCATCATCATGAAGACTGGTGATCATAAAGAAACAGCTCTAGCAATTGCCAGGCAAGTTGGCATCATTGAGCTTGGAGAAACGAGAGCCTTAACCGGTGTGGAATTAGAAGCTCTTTCTGATACTGAGTTTGAGCGAGCCATAGAAGAAGTGTCAGTTTTTGCTCGCTTAACGCCAGCCATGAAATTACGCATCTTAGAAACCTTGCAAAAACGTGGACATGTAGTGGCTATGACCGGCGATGGAGTTAATGATGTTTTGGCTCTGAAAAAGGCTGACATTGGGATTGCCATGGGTAAAATTGGTACAGATGTGGCGAGAGAATCAAGTGACTTAGTGTTGGCAGATGATAATTTTGCTTCTCTAGTCGATGCTGTTGAGGAAGGGCGGCTTATTTTTACCAATACTAGACAGGCAAGCGCTTTTCTAGTGACCACTAATTTTGCTGAAGACGTGATTATTTTATTCTCAATCTTGACTGGTTTTCCTCTACCCCTTTTGGCCTCACAGATTTTATGGCTTAATTTGGTAACTGATGGAGTGGTTGATGTGGCTCTGGCTGCAGAGCCTAGTCACGGTGATGTTTTGTTGCAAAGACCTAAGCAAAAAGGCGAAGGAATTCTGTCTCGAAAAATGCTTGGCTTTTTATTGCCTATTGTGGCGGCAATGGTGATTAGTTGTCTGTGGGTTTTTATTAGCTTGTTGCCACAAGGGATTGAGAAAGCTCGTACAGCTGCTTTTTGCGCCATGTGTTTCACTCAGCTAATTAATATTTTCAACATGCGTTCTTTAGATTTATCAGTTTTTAAAATTGGTTGGTTGAGCAATAAATATTTAGTCGCGGCCGTGCTCTTTTCCTTGTTGCTGCAATATTTAGCCATGACCCAGCCATTTTTGATGGGAGTGTTTAAATTTGAAGCTTTATCTGTTGCTGAAGTAAGTTGGATCTTCTTGCTCTCCTTATCAGTTTTGGTGGTGGGAGAAGGACATAAGTGGGTAAGAAGTTTTCAAAGTGTCAAAAATTGATACAACTCTCCATCGCTGAAACCTCGTTGGCGATAATATTCCTTAGTGCCGATGGCAGAAATGACTGTTAATTTTTGAAACTTGTGCTGACGACTGATTGTGGCAGCTTTAGCGATCAGGCGCCTGCCAAAGCCGAAATGCTGGGCTTTTTCTGATGGTTTCTGACCAATGCCGAGACTGCGACCATAAACGTGAATTTCGCGGATCATGGCTGCACCATCTAATTCAGTAAAAACTTCATTTCGTTTGGCTTTAGGCAAACTGAGACGTAAAAAAGCCAAGATTTTATCTTGATAAACAAACTGCAGAAACTTCTCAGTGCTAACTTGAGTTTGATAGCTTTTAATTTTTAACTTAATCTCTTTAGCTTCAAATTTTTGGTTGCGAATTTCGCGAGCGCGAATGTCTTGCATCTTTTGACTGGTGGTTTTAACGTGAGCTTCGGCGATTTGGCGGAAATTGCTTTTTTTATTACCAACCACAATGTCTTGAGAAGGAATATCGCGGATCATGCGGGTGATGCGACAATATTCAGGTGTATGAGTGAGAGTGAAGCTAGTAATTTCTAGAAGTTCCTCATGAGTGTAGGGTTGCCAGAGTCCTTTTTTGTAATAACGCATCAATTCGGCGGTTTCAATTAGTGAACAAGGATAAATTTTCAACTCGTCGGGGCGAAAATCTTGGTCTTTGAAGAGTTTGGCGAAATCTCGCTTGTCTTTGGCGACGGTGCCGCCGTAAAGATTGGCCATGAAATGAATGTGGAGTTTAAAGCCTGCTTGGCGCAGAAGCGCGAAAGCGCGACGCACCGTCGCCACATCATGACCACGTTTATTTTTGCGCAAAATTTCATCGTCTAGTGATTGGATGCCAAGTTGAATCTTGGTCGCTCCCAACCTTCTAATGTCTTTAATGCTCTGAGGGTCGATTTCATCTGGTCTAGTTTCAATGACTAGGCCAACACAGCGTTGTGGAGCTGTTTCATTAATGTGCTGCTCTTTTTCTAGCTCTTGCCAAGTGGCTCGCTGATATTCAGTGATTCCGAGTGCTTTTTCTGGCTCCAGATAATATTTAGTAATGAGTTGATTGTAGTTGTCTTTTCCCTGAGCATCGATCTGCTCACCTTTAATTTGCAAGCTCACCATGCTTTCTTTATTTTTTTGAGCATCATTACTCAAAAAAGCTTTATTTTTCCATTTTTTTTGATTTTCTCCGAATTGTTTTTGAAATTTTTGGTATTTTTCGACAATTTTTAGGCCATCATTTTTGAGGCGAAATTGATTGATGGCGCGAAAACATTCCTTAATAAACCAAATCTGGTAGGCTTTGGGATAAGCAGTCCAAGTGCCACCCAAAATAATAAGTTCAACTTTCTCTACACTATGCCCCATTGCATATAGAGCTTCTAAACGATTGGTGGTTTGCAGGTAAGGGTCAAAATAGTTTTTTTCAGCACGCTGGGCACCTGGTTCATCGGCTAAATAGCTTTTGGGCATGCGCAAATCATTGGGACAAAAAATACATTTACCAGGACAAGGATAGGGTTTAGTCAAAACAGTCACCGGTGCCACCCCAGAGATAGTGCGCACTGGTTTCATGAGAATTCTCTCAACCAATTGAGGCTTAAACTTTGACAAGCCCTGAGTACCAGCTAGTTGTTTGTAGCTTTCAATAATTTCAGTATAGCTAAAATGAGTACCGTCGGTTTTACGGTATTTTTTGATTAAGCGCAGCAAATCTTCAGTTTTACGCTGTAGATTGGCTTCCAAATCCAAGAGTAGTTTGATGATAGTTTTTTGGTTCATTAGTCGAAGCTTTATTATAAGCTATAGTTAGCTTAAAATACGCTCTAGATGAAGGAAAAAATAATTGCCAAGCTAAACGAACTAAATGGTCATTTTTACGATCTTTCTGGGGCTGATTTTAGTGCAACGCGTAATTTTTCTTGGCAAGGTTGGAATCAGTTATTGCCTTTTTTTAAAAAAAAACTGAGCTCTCCTTTTTCACGCATTTTAGATTTGGGTTGTGGCAACGGACGTTTGTTGGAATTTTTACAGATTCATTTGGGTCAAAAATTTACTTATTTAGGCTTGGATAGTTCTCAGTCTTTACTGAAAATCGCTAAAAACAAATATCCTCAAGATGATTTTGCACACTTTGATTTAATTCAAGAATATCTAAATGATGGTCAAATCAAACTTCCAAGTTCAGAAAAATTTGACTTGATAACTCTTTTTGGTTTAACTCATCATCTTCCCTCTTTTGCTTTGCGCAGGCAGTTATTTAGTGATTTAAAAAAATATTTAAATAAAAATGGCTTGTTAATTGTCAGCAATTGGCAGTTTGCGCTTGAGCCAGAGCGCTTTGAGAAAAACACTTTAAATTGGTCAAGCATTTGGCGAAATCATCAGCTTGGAATTATCGATCGACTGAAACTTCTTTATTTATATATGAATTTAGAAAAGCAAGATTTTATTTTAGATTGGCGCAAGGGCAAACAAGCCGGCCAAGTGTTTCGCTACTGTCACTTTTTAGCAGAAGTGGAAATGCAAAGCTTAACTAATCAGACTGGTTGGCAGGTAGTGGCTAGTTTTTTGGCTGATGGCAAATCAGGCAAACTGAATCAATATTTCGTTTTGCAAGCTCTTTAAAAAAGAGCGGTTAGATATTATGCTAAAGCATCTTTGACCGAGCTTTGCGAGGGAATGTCCGAAGTGGAGACGGAGGACGCACTTCATTTCAATGTCTGAAATTCACGCAAGGTATCTTTCGTACCTACTGCTTTTTGCAATACGTTGCATTGCAAAAAGACAGGGTCCGAAATATAATAAAGCCCTCTTAACAGATTGCCCGATCGTCTAATGGCAGGACAGAGGCCTTTGAAGCCTTTAATCTTGGTTCGAATCCAGGTCGGGCATCAAATAAAACACTCGCGATTAGCGAGTTTTTTATTTGATGCTCACAATTGGATGAAAACAATTTGGTTCGTGCCATCAAGTTTGCGAAGCAAACCTGATTAATACCCGTAGGGTGAATCCAGGTCGGGCATATTCACTTCTCATCAATTAAAGTTTTTTTAATGAGTTAATTAATTAGAACTTTTTCTTGATATAATTTTGGCAATGTTTAAAATGGTTGTTGGAGCAATTGCCATAGTTTTAACTTTGATCGCTTACGTTCCTTACATAAAAGATATTGTTGTGGGAAAGACTAAGCCCCACATTTATAGTTGGATTTCTTGGTTTTTGACTGGAGGAATTGTTTTTGCGCTACAATTATCAAATAATGCTGGATCAGGAGCTTTTGTTACCCTTGCTGCAGAATTAGCATGTGCTTTAGTTATTTATTTGACCGTAAAACACAAGGTTTCAAGTAAAATAACCAATACAGACAAAGCATTTATTTTGTTATCGTTGATAGCTTTAGGTTTTTGGCTCATTGCCAAACAACCAATCATTTCAGCAATTTTGCTAACCTTAACTGATTTGCTGGCTCTTGCCCCAACCATTCGAAAGTCATGGACAGCTCCGCATTCAGAAACACTATCTTTTTATTTTTTAAACATTTTGAGATTTGGGTTGGCAGTTGTGGCCTTAAGCAATTACACTGCTGTCACCGTGCTTTATCCAGCAACTTGGTTCATGGCAAATGCTTTGTTCGTCTGTATGTTGGTTTTTAGAAGAAAGACTTTGAAAAAAGTTTAAATAAAAATTTCTCATATAGTCCTCATAGACATACAACTTTACTACGGATATGCTGATTAATAATGAATTTAATCTCATATCTTAGACAATTTAGAATTGGAGGATTAGCAATTTTTGATTTGGCTATCTCATACATTGGGATATATTTTTTTGCACCATTTTTATCAAAAATATTTAAGAAACTTGGCCTAATAATTGGCCCAAAAGAATGGTTGTGGCTAACTTTGCCAATTGGGGTGATTGTGCACTTATTATTTAAACAAAAAACGGCACTCAATGACATGCTCTTGAATGATGGCAATTATCTGGTGAAGATTATTTTAATACTCATGTTGTATATGGGGTTAAAAGGTATAAGAAAGAAGTAAAAAAGAACACTCGGATGAAGTGAAAAATATATTTGATGATTGGATTAGGGCTGTTATACTTTAAACATGACTTTCCATCAACAACAGCAAGTTCAAGTTATCAATCAAATTGAGCAAAGCATTTCGCAGAACTCTTTAAATTTTTCTACAGTGGCGCCAGTTGATGATTTTGAAAATGATTCGAGAATTTGTCTGACAAGCCTGCATTTTCCAAATCAAAAATTGATTGATGATGTGCAAAAGATCATTTATGAACTAAAAAAAGTTGAGCCAAATTTTTATTACTATCCTTCGCAGTCACTGCATTTAACCATCAAAAACATTCGAGTTATCAATAATCCTCCCAATTTTAATCAAAGCGATGTGGAGAAGGCGCAGCAAATTTTTGGAGAAGTTGTTCCCAAGTATCAAAAATTTAAAGTTTATTTTTACAGACTTTTGCTGTTTCCCAACAATCTCGCTTTAGTTGGTACTACTGATCCAGAGCTAGATAAGATCGTTTTAGATTTGGATGAGAAGTTGAATAAAGCTGGTGTTCCAGATGACAAGAAATATAATAATGAGCGTTATTTTTTCAGCAACATGACTCTGGCAAGATTTGGTCGTTTGAGTTCTAAATTCGATTCCAAAGTAAAGGAATTGTCAGCAAAAATTGAACTCGATCCGTATGAGGTTGACTCTGTGACACTTATCTCAGGTAATGCTGTTTTTAAAAATCCAAAAATTATTCAAAAATACAATCTTTTATGATAGAAATTATTGACCCTTCATTTTTAACTGAACAAATCAGGCAAATCATCAAATCCAAAAATTGGTACTCTCTCACTGAGAGTGGCAGATTTTTATGGCAAAGAAGTGTGGAGTTAATGGCTGAAATGATTAGTTCAGAAATTAGCCCTGTTTCACCAGAGATAATTAAAGAAATCATTGAGAGTTCTTTTGGCCCAGAATCTCTCTCTAAAGCTGGAGATGAATGTTTTGTAGATTGTCTCTTAAGAATTGATCCGGCCACTATTTTATGGTCGGAGGGAGATTTGGAGTGGCAAAAAACTAAAGCAACCAAAGCTGGTTTGCTTGATCGACTAGGCTTAATACCCCAGTTAATTGCCAAAGAAAAAACAGCCGCGCTCAAGGATATTGTTTTATCTTTAGCTGGGCAAATGGGAGAACAAGTTTGTGTGGTAGTAATTGATGATAAGGAGAAAAATTTAACTCATGCAATGAGCTTGCAGGATCAATTTGCTGAGCATGGTATTTTAATCAAAACTTTTCAACTCAAACTTAGTGATGTTGGGGCAAATCCAGCTGCTTGCTTGGCCTTTATCAAAGCAATTCAAGAAAAAAACATTAGGATTGTGGTCGATATGGATGGAGTTTTAGTTGATACCGATAGTGTATTGTCCCAGGCAGTTCCTCCCAAGTTGGCAAAGGTTTTAACTTTTTGAGTTAATTCTCTTTTTTTAAAAATTCTAAAACTCCAGCAGTTAATTGTTTTTTAGGGAAAATAATTTTTTTATCTTTTTTAATAATAAGAGTTTTTGGAGAGCCAACAAAGATAAAAGTCGAATCTATTTTATTTTTTTTCAATTCTTGTTGCATTTTATAATCAGAAGAACTATCTCCAAAACAAAAAACTTTATCAGGAACAATTCCTTTTGTTTTTAGATATTCAAGAAACTTCTTTGTGGCCAAAGCTTTACCTGATTTTTTACTTTCAATATCTATAGCAATTCTTGTCTGGTCGATTCTAATTTCATGATTCAATTTATTATCTAAAATTAATTGCTTTATTTCTGTAGAAATTGATAACTGAGCTTCTTGAAAATTTTTAAATGCCAGTCCATTTTTCCCATTGTTTGGAAGTTCTTCTATTGTCATCATGATTTTTTTACTTTTATCGATAAACATCCAGGGATTAAATTTTTTTAATTCAACTAGACTTGCTATTTTTTGTTTGATTTTATTTGGAATAATCAAATCTTTATGCAAGTAAACTTCTTTTTTATGAGCAGAGTTATAAAAAATATCTACAGCTCCTTTTTCACAAGCAATAAATATTTGTTTTAAGAATTTTCTCTCTAATATTTTTTCCAGTGGAATTAAAATTTTTTCAGAAACAAATTCAAATGACCTGCCGGTGTTGAGACCTACAAAAAACCCTTGCTCTAATCTCTTTTTGATTTCTATTAAGAGCTGATCGAGTATGATTTTTTCTTGGTTTCTCTCAAAGAGAACTCCATCAACATCAAAAAGATAAGCTTTGATTTCTTTTTTCATTTTAATAAATCCTTCAACTCCTTACTCGCCTTTTCTGGATTTTTATTATCATAGTGAAAAACTTGCCAGCCTATTTTTTGTGCAGCCAAAGTGTTTTCGAGTGAGTTATCAATGAATAAAATTTCTTCATTTTTAAACCCACTTTTTTTTGTGGCAAGCTCGAAAATTTCAGGATTTGGCTTTTGTTTTATGACTTGGCTTGAATCAATTGTCACATCCCAATCCAAATTGGGCAGTAAATTTGCTTGTTCAATCGCTTCCAACATGCGAGGATACATATTAGTTAATAGACCAACCTTAAATTTACTTTTAACGAGCTTTAAAACAGGCCAGATGCTAGGATTTGCCTGAAAACGGTTCACAAAATCATTCAACAAGGAATAATTTTTCGGCAATTCTATTTTAACTTTTTGCTTTATCTCTGGCATTAATTTATCAACGTCTAAATCTAGGCAGATGCGATCTTTATGTTTCTGCCAGACTACTTCAAATTCTAGATCTTTTTCAGGGGTGATGCCTAGGTCACTTTTTAATTCTTGCCATTTATTTGTGTTAGAGAAATCCAGAATTAAAACTCCGCCCACATCAAAATAGATAAATTTTATTTTTTGATTCATATTTTTTTAAATAATTTCTTGAGCAATCATTTCTTCAAAAACGGTTCTATAGAGAGAAATCAGCTGTGGCTGTTCTTTGTAATTGATTCTTAATTGAGTATGAATAAATTCCCAAGTTTTATTGCGAACAATTTGATGTTCTTCAATTCTAAACCTTGAACCAAAGGCATCGTATTTATCTAAAATTTCTAGAAAAGCAATTTTTCTAAGTAAGGATTCATCTGACAAGGTTGCCTCTAAATCTAGGCCTTTTGGCAAAACACCTTGGCTAAAATGATGAGCTAAAGCCAAATTAATCAGCGATTGGTCTGTGCCATTTTTACTTAGAAACCTCTCACCAAAAGTAATATGACTAGAGGTAAAAAAATTACCAATAGCTTGAGTTTTTGAATTTGCACCTAGTGATAATAAAACAAATCTTTCAGCTTCAGTCAAAGTATAAATTTTTTCAGCTTGAATTCTCAACATTTCGTTTTGACCAGCAAGTTTTAAGGCAACCTGTTTGATCACATATAAATAAAAATCGATTGGTTGTTGTTTAAACTCACCTCTTCGAAAAATACCAAAAATCTCTTTAGTGCCCAGTTGACGCAATAAATTCTTAATGTGAGCAGGCAATTTAGTTGGTCTAATTTCTTTGAGCCATTTTTTATGCACTTCTGAAAAAATAGCTTGAGAAAATAAGCGACTAATTACTAACTCTTCTGGTTGAGTTGGTGTTTTTGGTCCAGCTTTACCAATGTCGCTTAGTAAAATTGCTGAAAAAAGTTCTACTAGTTCTTGATCCTCCAATTGTAAAACATGTTTTACTTGTTCAGACCGAGCAAGCATTTGTTGGCCCATTTTTATTTCGTAAGCTAATTGACTGTCTTGCTTACCATTGGTTTTGAAGACTAGGGCTTGGTCTAAAATGGCTAACTGGTCTAAAACTGTTTCTGGATATTGGGTAAATTCCAAATCTAGCAAATCTCTGAGATTTTGATCCAAACTTAGACCTTCATCCTCTAGAATTTTTCTTAACTTTTCACGGATGAGCTTGCCATTTTTCTTGAGCAAATCAATCGAGTTGTCAGAGACCAAGTCTTTTTCAATCACAGGCATAAAAATAACACCAAAAACTGCAGTGGGCAGCAGATTTCTAAACTTACTTTCTATCCATCTCAAATCTCTCGCGAGTAAAATCAATTTTGCGCTTGATGACTTTTTCTACATCGATGTCTAATTCGACGCTTAGTAGAATTAATGAACCTAGAACATCGGCGAACTCATCTTCGAGGTTTTCTCTGGAAAATTTGGCGATTTTTGAATCGCGCTGGAGATTCATGCTGGTTAGAATTTCATCAGACAATTCACCTAATTCTTCCACCACTTTCATGGTGCGAGCAAAAACTCTTTGATTTTTGTCTTTTAGGGGCCAGTGTTGATTGAGAAAATCAGCAATTTCTTGATATTTAGCGACTAATTGTTTGATCTGCATAGCTTGTATTATATTTCAGACCCTCCTTTTTCGCAATTTATTGCGAAAAAGGAGCAGGTATGAAAGATGCTGTGCATATTTCAGATGGAAAGATGAACAGCATACCACTCTCCAATCCCAGGAATCTTTTGCAGATCAGAATTAGTCTTTGGTTCCAAGATGGCGATAAGTTCAATTTGTCTAATGGTTAGTAAATTGGCGATTGCTCCATACTGCAAATCTTTTAAATATTTTTGATTTAGTTTTTCTAAATAAGTTTGTATTCTTAGCTCAGCTTCATTTAAATTAAGATTTCTTTCTAGACAGTGATAGCAATTTTGACAAAAAGACTGTGTTCCTGTTTGGCCAAAGTAATCACTGATCTTTTTTTGCAAGCAAGTCTGACTCAAAGAGTAGTCTTGCATGTTTTTTAATTTTTCAATTTCAACTTTTCTTCTAGGATCATCCTGATCTTGATAGTTTTGACTAATCATTTGAGCTTGAATGTTGAGGTCTTTGACTAAATAAAGCAGGTAGACATAGCTTGTTTCTCCATCGCGTCCAGCTCGACCTGCTTCTTGATAATAATTTTCTAAATTGGCAGAAACCTGATAGTGAATCACTACTTGCACGTCACTTTTATCAACTCCCATGCCAAAAGCATTAGTGGCAATCATAATTTTAGTTTTACCTTCTAGAAAATCGTTTTGACTTTTTATCCTTTGCTGTTTTTCTAGTCCACCATGATAAAAATCGACTTTGTATTTATCTCTAAAATCATAATATTTAATTAGTCGCCAAAGTCTCTCGCACTCTACTCTAGTGGCGCAGTAAATAATTATATTTTCAGCTCGATGTTGTTTTAGAAGTTTGAAGAGGTAGACATTTTTAGTCCAAGTGTCATCGCAAATTAGATTGTGAAAAACTAGATTCTTTCTAAGAAAACCTTGTTGAAATAATTCTGGATTTTCCAAGTGAAGATATTTTTTAATTTCCGCGATAGTGACTTTAGTAGCAGTCGCTGTAAAGGCTGCTAAAGCAATTTTTTTGTTTTTCTTTTTAATTTTTTCTATGAATTTTGGAATTTCATGGTAACTTGGACGAAACTGATGTCCCCACAAACTAATGCAGTGAGCTTCATCAATAATCACCGCAGAGATCTCGATCGAGCTACATATTTCAATCAATTTAGCATTATTCAAACGTTCTGGAGCTAGATAAAACAATTTGTATTGCCCAGCGCTTAAATTTTGTAGGCGCCAACTTATTTCTTGCTTTGTCAAATTGCTACTAAGAAAACTCGCGCTAACTTGAGCTTTTTCTAAGTGGTCGACTTGATCCTGCATGAGGGAAATTAAAGGCGAGATAACTAAAGTTGTACCAGAGAAAATTAAGGCTGGAATTTGGAAACAAAGAGATTTGCCACCGCCAGTGGGTAAAATAGCTAAAACATCTTTTTTGGCTAAAATTGCCAAAACAATTTCTAACTGTCCTGGTCTAAATTTAGTGAAACCAAAGTAACGCTGGAGAGTAGCTTCAGCCAAAGCTTGCACCAAGCTTTTATACCAAAGCTAGTTTGCAAGAAAGCTGACCTAAGCCAATTTGGCGAACATTTTTGCCATGAACTTTGGGAAAAGCCTGAACATTTCCGCAGCAGTTTTAAGCTTTGGTGGGCAAAAAATTCTTTCAGTACCAGTGTAGGCAATGTCGTAAATGGCTATGGAGACATCTTCAACAGGAATTGCTGGCATACTGCCTTCGCTTTTCTTGAGATCAACGTTGGCTTTATTGGGATCAAAGAATTCAGTTTGCACTGGGCCTGGATGTACAGTGGTGATCTTAATGTTATGTTTAGCCACCTCTTGTCGCAGAACATTGGCAAAAGTAGTAATGCCCCATTTACTAGCACAATAAACTGACCAAGTGGGTAGATAAATGTAGCCAGCTAATGAGGAAGTAAAGATAATGTGACCGTAGCCTTGTTTAGCCATCATGGCAGCGGCTTTTTTGGCGACTAAAATCATGCCGATTACATTGACGTCAATGATTTGTTCGACTTCATCATCGCTTAGGGCAATAGCTTCTTTAACGTAACCAAGACCAGCGTTATTTAAAACTAAGTCTAAACTTTGAACTTCTTTTTCTAGGTAAGTAAAAAGTTTAGCAATATCTTCTTTTTTACCCAGATCAGCAGTAAAAGTGCTGACGCTGGCGCCCAGAGCCTTAACTTCTTCTGCAACCACATCGAGCTTAGCTTGATTGCGAGCTACTAAAATTAAATGATTTTTTGCAGCCTCGCGTTTGGCGAATTCCAAGGCGACAGCTTTACCGATACCGCTAGAGGCTCCGGTGATGAGGATATTTTTGGACATATTCTTAGTATAACAGTACTAATGGTTAAGAAAAATATCCTTATAACTACATACATGATATAATATAGGATACTACATGACTGGCTTCTTTCCTGTAAAAGGAGGCTCCAATGAAAAACATTCTACATGTAGAAGACCGCCAAGATTGGCAGTCAACGATTCGAGGCATTTTGGAAGACGAAGGTTACAGTGTAATCTCTGTCGACTCGGTGTCGAAGGCTCGTGAGCACATTAACTGGGCGGATGTTATCATCTGCGACGGCAATTTAGAGTGGGAGCAAGCCGGTGACGGTTTCGCTCTGGCTCGAGAGCTCCACGATCAGGGCTACAAGGTCTTGGTTTTGGCAGCACGCAGTCGTGATAAAGACATCCCCTTCATTGCTAAAGGTTCTATCAGTAGTGAAGGACTGGTTAGTATGTTGGCTCGTCTCTAAATGAGATGGGCAAACAGATTCTGCTTATTCAATTCATTCTTAAGCCAGTCGGTGTAGGAAAGAATGAGCAGACGCAGCGGACAAAAATAACGTTTCCACATGACCAAAAGTCATGCCGCTGAGAAAAAAAAGTGATTCAAAAGATCACTCTTGGGGAAAAAATTACATCAAGGTTTTTCAACCTGAAATGTAATTCATTACTCGAGAAAATACGTAGTGACGTCACTCCAGATAGCAGGATTTGGAGGCTTGGTGAAAGTGGAAAATTAGCCAAGGTTGTGAGATTAAGATCTCACATAACGTCTTTCTAAGTTGTTAATTTTTAACTGTTTAGAAAGATGTTATCTAAAAGTATTCATTTTTGAGAATCGCTCTCGCCATCCCCAATAAAGCCATTTCTTTGCAGTGACCAAAGTTTTTGGTAAATTCCGCCTTTATTTTTGATGAGTTGAGAGTGGGTGCCGAGTTCAGCGATTTTGCCTTGATCGAGGACAACAATACGATCAGCTTGCATAATGGTGGACAAGCGGTGAGCAATAATAATACTGGTCTTGGGGTCTTTGGGATCGCGGACCATTTGCCAAAAGGCTTGTTGGATAATTTTTTCTGAAGCACTATCTAAAGAACTAGTAGCTTCATCCATGATGATGATTTTTGGCTTTTCCAGTAAAACCCTAGCAATGGCCAAGCGTTGACGTTGACCACCGGACAGTTTGATTCCTCGTTCGCCAACTATTGTGTCATAGCCGGCGGACAAATCTCGAACAAAATCATCCACTTGAGCTGCTTTGGCTGCTGCTAAGACTTCTTGACGTTTAGCCTGATGCTTGGCGTAGGCGATATTAAAATAAACACTGTTGTTAAATAGCAAGGGATCTTGAGGCACAACGCCAATAAATTTACGCAGCTCTACTCTTCTAAGTTCTTTAAGGTTGATTCCATCAATGAGTACTTCACCTTGTTGAGGGTCGTACATGCGCATCAGAAGTTTGGCCACGGTGCTTTTGCCAGCTCCAGAAAAACCCACCAAAGCAACCACCTCACCAGCTCTAATGTGCAGAGAAAAATCTCGCAAAATTGCTTGTTTATTTTCGTAGGCAAAATCAACTTCTTTAAATTCGATCTCGCCATCAATCTTGCTTAAGGCTTTAGCCTGTTCTGGATCATTAACTTTAATCGGTTCATCTAATAACTCTAGGTAGGTTTTGAGGTCAGTGTGTTTTTTGGCTAATTCGCGCATGCTAAATAACAAATGCATCATTTTGGGGAAAAGAGTCATGGCGAAGGTGCTGACTAATAAAAAATCTGGCAAGCTAATTTGACCTTGACTCAAATCAACTAGAGCGAGATACATAATTCCCACCAAAGCGAGATTGATTAAATTGCCAACCAAACCGTCAAAATAACGAAAAGTGAAAAAATAAGCTTGCAAGCGTTGATTCCAAGTTTTCAGCAAAGCGGCGAAACGATTTTGCTCAAACTCTTCATTGGCAAAATATTTGACCGTGTCAAAGTTAACTAAATTATCAACTCTGGCTGAAGATACTTCGTCATCGGCTTCATTGAAAGCTTGGCGTTTCTTGATGTTAATTTTGATCAAAAAAGTAGCAACTAAAGCAGTGAGTAAAACTAAAATCGCTACAGAAAACAAATAAGTTGCTTTGAGGGTAGTAAAAGCAAAAATCATCATCCCAAAACTAATACTAAGGTTGAGCAATTGGCGATTGATAATGTCGTAATAAGCAAAAAAAGCGTCGTCACCTCTTTTCATTAAGCTAATGAGCTTGCCAGAACTTTTATTGGTGTGATAAGCAAAATCCAGATCATGAATGTGGGTTAAAACGGCGTGAGCAATGGTGTTGGAGGTGCGTACCATGTTTTTGTCGGTAATGAAGTAGCCTAAGTTTTCCAAGAAATTGGCAGTAACTAGTAAAACAGCGAAAATCAAAATAAGGAAAGAAGCTTGTTCAAAGTTCTGAGCTTGGGCATTTTCAGTCAGCCATTTGACAAAGAATGGAGAGATATTATTTAGAATCATGGCAATGATCATGGGAATAGAACCAAGAATAAAAGGCCATTTATGTAGCCAGATGAAATGGTAGAGTCGAAGAAAAATTTTCATTTGATTAAGTTTTTCTGTTTTAGATCCTCAAAGATGATTTGGTCTACTGGGCCAGTGATCTCTTTTTGAGCATAGGTGTAATATGCCAAATCTTGAATTTCTGAACTAGCTATTATCTTGCCTAGGAATCTAGCTTCATAGCAGGTCATTTTGACAATAGTGCCTTCAGCTTTTCCGTGGGCCTGAGCAGTAAAAGTGCCGTAATGTTTGATCGTTTCAGTGATGATTTCCACTCCTAATTCTTCTCGAACTTCTCTAATCAGAGTTTCTTGATCTGATTCACCAGCTTCTCTCTTGCCACCAGGAATATAGTAGGTGTCGTTGCCTTTGCTAAGAGCCATGAGAATTTGCTGATCTTTGAGGTAAATGAAGGCGATTTTGTCGATGATTTGAGGGGTGGGCATGAGTTGATTATAGCAGGGTTGGTTTTTTATTTTTAAAAGTTGAGGGAGACAGGGACTCTTCATGCACAGCACTAGGCTTAGCCTTCGGCTTTGCCGTCGCCTGCTCCTAAGGTCTTGGTTGAGACCAGTCTTTAACCCCAAACAAATAAAAAAACTGCTTTACAGCAGTCTTTTTTATTTGTCGGAGAGACAGGACTCGAACCTGCGACCTTACGCTCCCAAAGCGTACGTTCTAGCCATCTGAACTACTCTCCGTTTTTATTTTGTGATAAAAAGTGCCGCGAGAGGGAATCGAACCCACACACTATTGCTAGTACGAGATTTTAAGTCTCGCGCGTCTACCTATTCCGCCATCGCGGCGTGCACTTTTTAACCTTCAAATTATATCACTACTTGTGGCAGAGTTCTTGGAGTATTTTACAATAGTTCGTGAGCCTGATAGATGTCACCGGCTCCGATAGTAATAAAGACTTGATGAGGGGTTTCTTGGACGTATTTAGCCAAGGCGGGGATGGTGTGGAGGTTTTGGATTTGGCAGTTGGGGTACTTGGCCTTAACTGCTGCTACTAATTTGTCACAATTCATTTCGCTGTCAAAGGCTTCGCGGGCTGAAGGAAAAATATCAATTAGAAGGATTTCGTCTGTGTTTTTGCTGTGGCTGGCCAAAGCTTCGACAAATTCGTCAAATAATTGTCTGGTACGGGAAAAGGTATGGGGTTGAAAAGCGATGAGTTTTTTGCCATTTGGGAAATTTTCATTGAGGGTGTCGATAACTGCCAAAACTTCTGAAGGGTGGTGGGCGTAATCATCAAAGTGCCAAGTTTGCTCATCTTTTTTGACCAACTCGAAGCGTCTTTTAGTGGAGCGAAAATCTGCTAAGGCGCCAATAATTTCTTTTTCCACAAAACCTAATTGTTTCAGACTAGCAAGGGCTGCTAATGCATTGAGTAAGTTGAATTTGCCAGGAACTTGAAGCTTGAAATCATAGTCACTCAATTTAAATTGACAATGTTTTCCTTCACCAAAGGTGATGATACTTATATCTGGTCTGGAAATGTTTTGACTCAGTTCAACTAAATCTGGATTGTCGCCATTGATAATAAGAAAACCATTGTTTTTAATTTGTTTGAAAAATTGCGCAAAAGTTGCCTTGGTAGCGGTGAAATCTTCATAAACATCAGGGTGATCGTATTTAAGATTGGTGCAGACGGTCAAAAATGGCTTAAGGAAGGAGAATCTGGGTTGGATGGCCTGACCCTTGGCTTTGGCATGAGGGTCAACTACGTACTCATCAGCTTCGGCGACAAAGTACTCGCCCTGAGCCTGCCATTGACCAGTTTTGGCCATGCCGATAATTTCTCCTACACCAACTGAATATGATAATTTTGCTGGGGCTAAGCGCTCTAAAACAAAGGCAATCATGGCTGACACAGTGCTTTTACCCCCCACTCCACAGACAGCTAGACCAGCTTGCTGATTAAAAAATTCGGCTAAAGCCTCAGCTTGACTATAAACAGACAAGCCTAGACGAATGGCCTCTTGTACTTGAGGGTTATCAATGCCTTGGTGAGCAGCGGTGTAGATTACTGCGTCGATTTTTTGATTGTTAAAATCTGGGATTGTAGTGATGTCTTCAATTCTGATGGCAAGTTTTTTTAGAATTGGTTCAGTGACAAAATCTTCGGCCAAGTCAGAACCTAAAACTTCTCTGCCAGCATCAAGTAAACATTGAGCGATGGAGGTCATAGCTACGCCCTTAATGCCTACGAGATAGAACTTTTGCTTTGCAAATAAACTCACTTCAAAGCTTTCAAAACGGCCTCCTCATCACTCCAAGGAATTTCGGTAGTGCCATAACACATACTTTTTTCTGGACCTTTGCCAAAAATAGCGACAGTATCGCCTTTTTTAGCTAATTTTTGAATAGCAAAGTTAATAGCTTCTTGGCGATCTGGTACTGAAGCAATTTTATTATGACCAGTTTGAAGTGATTCTTTCATTTGGCGAATAATCGACCAAATATCTTCGGTGCGCGGATCTTCTGCCGTAAAAACTAACAAGTCGGCTAGCTCAACTCCAATCTCACCCATCATCGGTCTTTTAGCAGCATCTCTAAGGCCTGCACAACCATAAACAGCAATCAATTTGCCTTGGTTTTTTCGTAAGGCAGTTAAGGCGCTGCGCAAACCTTGAGGAGTGTGGGCAAAATCAACGACAATTTTCAAACCTTTTTGGTTGGGGATAATTTGCATACGACCTTCTACACCTTCAAATTGATTAATAGCCTGAGCAATTGCTCCTGGCTCAAGTCCTAATTCTAGGGCAATCGTGCTCACCAAGCGAGCATTATTTTGATTAAAAGCTTCAAGAAAGCGTTCTTTAAT
>DITI01000033.1 GCA_002422765.1 Candidatus Pacebacteria bacterium UBA6188
GTTAAAATCTAACTTAAGATGTCGCGTTTCAAGTACTTAATTATTCTTTTGGCTTTTGCTCTAACTTTGGCTAGTGTGGCGTTCTTTTTTAATTCTTTAAATGAAAAAAACTTAATCAGCCAAGGTTTGAAGAGAGTTTGGTTAAATTTATCCAGCCAAAAACAAAATCCACAGGCTCCCAGCATAAAAAGTCAACTGGTGGCAGAACAAAGCATTAAACCTGAAGAATCCGTCTCCCCTTCCCCAGCCAAGGTGATTATTCCTCCTGACCCCTATACTTACGACCCAGATCTCAAAGGTGTGCCTTGGGGTCAGGCAGTGCAGGTCAGTGAAACTGGTTGGAAAATTAAGGTTGGTTTTGATGAGGTGATGGGCACACCACAAGAAACTTATCAGGCTCTAAATCATTATCGTTACACCAAAGGCAAATCCAATCTAACTTGGGATGATCGCCTAGCCAAATATGCCCTAGAGAGAGCTAGTTATATCTGCCAAAACGGTTCTGACGGTCACGCTGGCTTCAGTCGTTACGTGAGCGAAGAAGAAGGTTATAAAACCTTGGGCTTTTATCATTTGGGAGAAAATATGAGCACGCACATGCGTTTAACTGGGGTACATTTAATTGAATGGATGTATGCTTCTGATCCAGATCACGACGGCAATCAATTGGGTGACTGGAGCCATGTGGGCGTAGGGATTTATGAAGATTGTAGTGCTTTAATTTTTGGCAACCTGATGATTTAAAAGCTAGACTTGCTGTGAAGCAATATGATATATTAGCTCGGTAGCTTTTAAGCTACCAATTTTTTTAATATCCAAGAAAGGAACATCATGAAGGGAGTTATTTTAGCTGGAGGATTAGGCACAAGACTTTATCCTCTCACCCACGTCACCAACAAGCATTTATTGCCTGTTTATGACATGCCTATGATTTTCTATCCGATTAAGACATTAGTGAGTGCTGGAGTGACCGAGATCATGATCATTACTAGCGGACCTCATGTGGGAGATTTTTTGGGTGTTCTCAAAAATGGTAAAGAATTTGGCGTGACTCATCTAGAGTATGCTTATCAAGAAAAACCAGATGGTGGTATTGCCGATGCCTTAGCCTTGGCTGAGGATTTTGCTGATGGTGAATCGATTGCGGTTATTTTAGGTGACAACACCACTGATGCTGAGATCAAGTCGACTGTGGATTCATTTAAGGATGGCGCAGTGATTTTTCTCAAGAAAGTCAAGGATCCACAACGCTTTGGCGTGGCAGTTTTTGACGCCAATGACAACAGTAAAATCGTGCGCATTGATGAAAAACCAGAACAACCAGAATCTGACTATGCTGTAACTGGTTTATATATCTACGATAGTAAGGTTTTTGATTACATCCGTAAATGTGATCCTAACTATATTGGTCGTAATCAGCTGGAAATTACTCAAGTTAACAACTTTTACATTGAAGATAAAAAACTGACTTGGGCCAATTTAGACGGTTTTTGGAGTGATGCTGGTACTTTTGCCTCGCTCAATCGAGCCGGTAACTATTGGGCCAAGAAAAAAGTAGGCGACGACGAAGAGTTAGAGGATTAAAATTCTCTAACGTCCAAGTAAGCAATGCCTGCTTGTTTAGCGAAACCGCTGTCGTTTTTGCTGTCGCCAATCATTAGATAGTTTTCTTTGGCTATTTCAATTTCTCTGATGAGTTTAAAAGGCGCGGCGCTCGGTTTGAGATTTTCCACATCGTTAACAGTCACAATCTTTTTAAAATAATTCTTGATTTGCACTTCTTCTAAAATTGGTTCGACTACTTCTCGACAATTGGAAGTTAATAAATAGAGCTGTTTGTCATCTTGTTTAAGTTTCTCTAGTAGATTCAGACTTTTTTCAATTTTAATGTAGCCATAGTAGTGATCTTGCTCAAGTTTCTTTTCAAATTCAACAAAATCTTTGAGAAAATTTGGACCATATTTTTCCACATAGTGATGAATGAATGACATGTCTAGATAAGTTTGCGGATCAAAATCTGTCTCGTATTTCTTGATCAGAGGAATAATGTCTTGATGCCAAAACGACCAGTGAATTTTTAAGGTCACTAAAGTTTCATCAAAATCAAAAATAATGTGGCTGTATTGATCGAAAGTCATAGGAGCTTATGGTAACATAAGGAGAAAATATTTGACATATTATTGACTTTTTATCCACTTTTTGATATTATAGGCCTATCTTTTAGCTCTTTGTGTTTTTTTGTTCTTGAATAAGCTTCTCTGAATAAAAAATAAGAGTGAAGAAGATTCTCTTGATCTTTAAAAAGGCAAATTACGCAACTCTTTCTTAAAAGATGAGTTTCTTGGGTGTCTTTCTCCCTCGTAAAGGGATGAAGGACGCAAAAAAGACTCATCTTGTTTTGAAGGAGTAAAGAAAATGGAACTATTGATTCAAATCCTGTCTGCCATTTGGTCCTTTCTGAAGACCTGTTTTGGCAAAATGACCTTGCTTGGTGCAAGTGTCATCGTTTCCGTTGTTTTCCAAGCTTTCAGTTATGCAATTGGTTGGACGTCTGATGGAGGTTTCTTGTGGGCTGTGAGCAACGGTTTTTACATGTGGCTCGCCTTCACACTCATCATCGGCGCGGCCAAGCGCCTCGGTCTACAATGGGGTCTGATTTTCTTCCTTTGCGTGGTTATGGGCGGTGGCATTCTGTGGTTGATTCTGCAGGTGTCCTCCACTCCTTTCAACGTGATTTGGTGGAAACTTTGGCTCATCGCTATTCCCCATTGGGGGATGGGCTTCATCAACGCCAAGGATGCATAAAATTTGCCAATGAAAGAAAATCAAGAGAAAAAGGGTCACCACGAGGTGATCCTTTTTCGTTTATTAGGTTTTTTAGATAGGTTTTGCCCTAACAATAAACCTCTTTTGATCCATGAATCCAGAGCAAGTGTAGAGTGTCAGAACTTCTTCCTCAGTTGGGAGTAAATATTTGGTTTGATTTGGATCGACTTCAGCAATTTCACTGACCTGATATAAGTATTCTTTGCCTTCAGCACTAGTTAAGGTGATGATTTCATTGCCTTTGAGTGCGCGAATATTGCCCAAAATTTGGCGAGTGTTGTGGCCATAGATAATGATGTTCCCAGCCTCACCAAGACGAGCAGAATTGGCAAGATAAGAGGCTTCTTTTTCAGCGATGGTCCATTGATTATCAATCAGAATTTGTTGGCTAATAGCAACGTCAACAAACCAAGGAATTTTGATCTGAACTGGTCTTTTTTCTGCGCCAGCGATTTCATAACTCGCATATTGAGCTAGTAATTCTTTATCCAAAGATAGAGCTTGATAACGCAAATACCAGTGTATAGCAGAGAGAGACATAAAAAATATCCCTATAACCATCAAGATTATAGGGATATTCTGTTGCAAAAAAGATTTTGGTTTTTTAGTTTTTCTTCTTGGCATGAAGTCTAGCACCTATGCTAGTCATTGTAGCACCACCAAGGCCCACAATGCTCATCATGACATCTTCAAAAACACCAGTTTCAGCGTAAGTGTTAGCACCCAAAACTTGAGTGTAAGTGCTAGCTGGAGTGCTCATAAGACCACCTAATTCTTGACAGTTAGTCTCAGCAGTCACTTTAGCCTCTTGACTGGCAAAACCATTATTTGGGCTGGCCTTAACCATGGCTTCTCCAGTGTAAGTAAAGCTGGTGCTGGCGCGACCATCTTGATTGGTGTAAGCGTTCTTGCTCAAACCATTGTAAGTAAAAGCGACTAAGACGTCTTTGACTGGATTGCTGCCAACTTTAAGATCCATTTCAGCTCTGAAATCATATTGATCACAGGCCAATTTCTCCACCCAAAGCTTGGAAGACTCTTTGTCTGGATTCTCTGGAGCAGGAGTGTTGGTAGGAGTCACGCTAGGGGTTGGGCTAGCACTAGGAGTAGCGGTGGGGGTAGGAGTTGGTTCAACTGGACAGCCTTCCACTTCAAAACTATTCCAATTATAAATGCTGTCAGCTACTACTCCGGCAGTTGTCCATGACCAATCGCCACCGTGGGTTGCATTGTAAGCATTAATTTGTCCATTAAATCCTGGAGTGCCATGACCATCCCACAATGGGAAATCATCATCTCTTTCTCCTCCGCCGAAAATTCTCCAGAAGATAGTTTGATTGCTAGCAGTGAAGGGCCCGACTGTTAAAGTGGTCTCATCGCCTGAGCTAGGCACGTTTGCTTTTGAAACATTGCTGTTAACGTCAACAACTAAATACATATTGCTAACATTGAAGTTTCTTGTTTTTTGAGCGGTAAAAGTGGTTTCTCCACAAGCGCCTACTTCTATGCCAACGCGAGAACCATTATTGCTGGTTGGTTCAGAACAAGGACCATCGGTGTCGTAAGTCTGATCATTATGAGGTTTTGATAAATGACCTTGGTAGGATTGCTCATTAGCAAAATTAAGAGTGATGGATTGAGCTGGGTTGTGATGACAAATGGTTTTATAAATATTTGTGCGCTGTGCTTCAACATTTTGAGGCAACAGTTTTGTTGAAATTCCGATTAAAGAGGCAATCGCTAAAGTTGCTATGCCAAGAAGTAGTTTTCTCATACTTTCTTTCTTTGTTTTATAGGTTAAACACCTAAATTTTTATTTTGGGCGGGGTTGATTAATGTGCTTAAATATAAAACAATATATTTAACTATATATAAGTATATCAAATATATTGATTTGCAACAAGTAGAGAGAGTTAACTGAGATTTTTGAGGGTGGGATCACTCTCCGTCGGAACTGCTTTTCACTTTACTCAAAAGATTGCTTCCTCAATTGAGGCCACGAGTCACAAAAAAAGACGCATTTATGCGTCTTTTTTCATGTCTTGTGACCCCATGGGGAATCGAACCCCAGTTGTCGGGATGAAAACCCGATGTCCTAACCACTAGACGATGGGGCCGTCTAGATATTTTAAAGCCAAGTCACATTCTCAAAATGAGTGATGTCAGGACTCGGCCATTTGCCAACGACAGATATGATATCAAATCTATGGCTTTTTTTAAACTTCTCTTTTTTTAAGTAACTTTGTGCCACTTTCAACATTTTGTTAAGCTTGAGTTGATTGACGGCTAGGCTTGCGTCGCCGTAGCGGTCATTTTGGCGATATTTAACTTCAATAAAAACTATTTCGTCAAATTTTTGATCTAAGGCTATTAAGTCTATTTCCGTGTTGCCAAGGCGTAAATTTTTTTCCAAAATCAAATAACCTTTGTTTGACAAAAAGGTGGCAACAAGTTTTTCAGCTTTGATTCCTGTTTGAAAATTATGACTTTGTAGCTGTCTCTTTGAAAAGACTTTTTTCTTTAACTC
>DITI01000012.1 GCA_002422765.1 Candidatus Pacebacteria bacterium UBA6188
TTGGCAGACCTCAAGGGCAAGGGTGCAGAGAATGCTGTCTGCGCCGAAATAATCAATGGAGATGGTATCGCCAGGCAAGTTAATCTCATGGATTACTTGAGAAATATTGGGGAAAACGTCAAAATTAGAAATGAGGTCTTAGAATTTTCTAGGGTGATTGCTGTTTTGCTCAATCGTAGCTTTAAGGCTCACGCCAAAGAGAATGGTCAGGCTTTGTTTTGGGAAGATTTGCTTAGAAAAGAGTTTATTTTTTTGGCCAAACAAAAACTGACTTGGTTTTTAATTCATTCTTTGGAGTTGGCTCTTTTAACCGAAATTGATGCTGGGAAAATTTCCGAGACTACTGGTCCAGCTGGTATTCCAATTGCTAGACAATTTCACGGCAGAGAAGATGATTTGCGAGAGAGAATTGATGTTTTGGACATTATTAAAAATTTGGTCAAGGGGGTCAAAAAAGAAGAGGAATTGATGGCAACCAACTTAAGCAAAAAACCCGCCTAGAAAGGCGGGTTTTAGATTTAAAAGAAGCTGGAGTTTATCTGGCTCCTGGATTGTTGATGTCGCCAACGTTGTCAAAGACATCGTTGAAGCTACCAAAGCCCAAGAATTGAACAACCAAAGTTACTACGGCGTAAGAAGCGGCAACAATGACCAGACCAATGATGGCAGCAGTCAATTTGTTACGAGCGCTTTCGGCTTTACCTTTGTCTCC
The DNA here is from genome assembly GCA_002422765.1 of Candidatus Pacebacteria bacterium UBA6188. Classification (GTDB taxonomy): domain Bacteria; phylum Patescibacteriota; class Microgenomatia; order UBA1400; family PJMF01; genus UBA1364. The sequence goes on from DITI01000012.1 coordinate 713, forward strand.
ACCTGAAGTAATCCATTCGATACCACCCCAGATCATGTAGGCAAAAACCAGTAGAGCGGCTACCAACATAACGACGTTTAACATTGAGCTAAACATAGTGCCAAAGTTCTCAGCATAACCTCTTCCAGCATTGATTGGTTCAATGTCAACTTCAGCAGCAACGCTACTAACACTAGCAATTAAACCAGTCATAGCGGAACCAGTGGCTAGAGCAAGTTTCTTTAATGATTTCATAATTTAACTCCTTATTTAATTATTATATCAAGTCTAGTCAAATTTTAGTTAAAAGTCAAAACTTCAATGCCCAAGAATTGCTGTAGGACTAAAAAGATAGCGGTTACGGCAGCGAGAATCACCAGACCAACAATAGCGTTGCTAATCTTGTTGCGAGCACTTTCCATCTTGCCTTTATCTCCAGCAGAAGTAATCCACTCGATAGCACCCCAGATCAAAAAAGCAAAAACCAAGATTGCGGCCACGGTCATAGCGGCCCTCATCATGCCGCCAAAGAAAACACCAAAACCACCGTCACTGCTGTTGTGATATTGAGCACCTTGCAAGCCCTGAGTGTTGGCTTCTCCGGCAATATCTAAAGTGATGGCGAGTTGTTTTGACATATTATTTTGCTAATGGGTTGGTTCCTGGAACAGCTGGCAAATTGTTATTGGGTATAGTCGGAGCGGTAGTTTGAGGAGTGGTTGAGCTTTCTCCAGTTATCTGACTTGGAATAGTGAGTTTAAGCAGATCAAAGCTGTTGCCAAATAAAATCTTGCTAATGAAACTAAGTAAAGTAAAAGAGGAAACCAAAATCACTAGGCCAATGATGGCATTGGTCATTCTTGATCTGGCACTTTCTGCTTTTTTACTATCAGATCCTGAAGTAATCCATTCAAAAGCGCCCCAGACAAAGAAAACAATGACTGCTAAAGCGCCCAAACTAATACTGGTGCGCCAGAGGTAAACTGTATAGTTAATAAACTTACTGCCGTCAGCAGCACCTTCGTTAGTGCCGAGATTGCCAACAACTGGATTGACAATGGCAGCTTGAGCTTGATTAACAAATAAAACCATCAAAAAAGTTATTAAAAGTAGGCTGAAAATGGTTTTTTGGTTTAATTTAAGCATGATTTTTATTTATGGTAATGGATTGGTACCTGGAACCGGAGGAAGGTTGGTGCCAGAACCGTTGCTTCCATCGCGAATAATGTTATTCAACATAGTGCCAGGTTCTAGGATGGAAATGCCAATTAGACTGCCGATTAGACCGATGATGGCATAACTAGCCACGATTAAAATCAGGCCTAAAGTGCCCCAAACAAATCTGTTCTTGGCTTTTTCTACCTTGCCACTATCATCTCCAGCCGTAACCCATTGAAAAGCAGCTAGAAAAGCGTAAACAATAAAAAACAAGCCAGCCAGAACAGTGATCGCGCCAATAATGTCGCCGATGTAAAGCTCTAGAGAAGCAATAAATCCTTCCTTGGTTAAGGTTTCTGGAGCTCTAGAGTCTGTAATGGTTTCGATTTTGCCAATATTTGCCATATTTAGGGTGCTGGGATTGCGGTTGGTATGTCTGGACTAATAATGTAAGTTGGATTGCCAAAAACGATCAGGCCAATAATGCCAGCAATCGTGTAAGCGGCGACAATCAACAGTAGCCCGGAGACACTTAGAGAAAGTTTGGTGCCAATTTTGGCAATAGCGCCACTGTCGTCGCCGGCTGTGATGTAGGTAAAGCCAGCCGAAACGAAATTAAACATCACCCAAACACCGGCCACTACTGAGGCTAATTTAATCATGTTGGAAATGAAAATTAAGAGACCAATGCCACTCTCACCAGCTCTCTCGTCAGCATTGAGCTCGGCCACTCCAGCTGGAGGATCGATGGGGCCAAAAACGCTTTCTGCGGCGACCATTTGATGACCAGAAAGCAATAGAGCAATGGTCAAAACTAGGCTAAAAATCATCTTTTGCATGGTCTTTTTTATTCTATCATAATTTAGCTTCAAAAATTCATGTCGATGCCGGTGATTAGTTGGATAATTTGCATGATCCAGTAAGCCGAAAACATAATTAGAAAACCAATCAGAGCAGTGGTCATGGTGGTTTTGGCCTTGCCTTTATCGTCGCTACCGCCAGTAATCATAGCAAAACCAGCGCCCACAATCATAAAAAATAACACCATGCCCGCGCCCACAAAAACCACTTTAATCAGCAAGTTAACCATGTCATCAGCGCTATTAAAAACTTCTTGAACCTGAGAACCGTCTCTAAGAGTTAGTTTGTCCCCAAGGGAAACCTCAACGTTCTCAATGTCAACTTGAGGAACAACTCCCTGAGCAAGTGCAAATTTAGGCGAAATCAAGACAAGAACTAGGGTAAATAACAAAGAAAAGAAAAACAAACTACGCTTCATTAAAATTATTATAGCGCAATTCTAGTGTAGAATAAGCTTGAAATGCAAAATTTAGCTCGTTTTGTTGGCTTTAGTGAAGAAAAAGTTTTAATCGAAGCGCTTAAACATGGCGATGAGCTGGCGGTTGAATATTGGTTCAAAAAATATCGTCCTCAGTTGCAAAAAATTGCCCTAACTAAGTTGTCAAGTGCAATTGTGGCAGCAGAAATTGTCCAAGAAACTTTTATTAGTTGCTTACAAACTCTCAACCTTTTTAAAGGCAAGGCTTCACTGCTAACTTGGATGCAAAGTGTCATGCGTCATGAGGTAGCTGATTATTATCGCAAGCGTTACGCCAAGAAATTTATTCAAACTATTCCTTTAAGTGATTTTCTTTTGGAGCAAAATTATAAGGATGCCGCTTCTTCAGCAGAGCTGGTGACTATTGTTTTAAAGCGCATGGTCAAAAAAAATCGCGAACTTTTACTTCGCAAATATGTTGATTGTAAAAAAGTTAAAGAGATCGCTCTTGAAATTGGTTCTTCGGTGAAAGCAGTAGAGTCAGACTTGTTTCGCGCGAGAAAAGAATTCAGAAATTTATGGTTGAAGTTGGAACTAGAAAATGAAGGAAGCTAATTTTTTACATCTTTTGAAAGAGACTGCCAAAGAACAACAGCTTTTGGTTCAGGAGAAATTTATTCCCGATCAGCTCAGCGATTTAGCCAATTTTGTAGCCAGCCACTTGTGGCAATCAATTTTAGTTTTGGCTATTTTTTCGACAATCTTGTTAAATTTATGGACTTTTTTAAATTATGCAATTTAAAGCAAATAGTCTTCTTTTGATTTTAGAGTCCCTGATTTATTCAGGTGGCCAAATGTTTTTGGGGCTTTTGCTTCATCCTTATCGTAGCATGCAACTTTTGGTTAAAAACAAAATTCTTTTACCATTTGCCTTTTATCCCAGTTTAATTGCTCTCTTTTTTTATTTGTCTCTTAGGATTGATCAGTTAGCTTGGGCTTACAGTGGTTTATTTTTGGCGCAGTTCGCCTATCAACTGCTTTTTTTCTTTTGTTTTTATTGGCAACTAGCCCTTTTTTATTTGTGGTTTCGCTTTAACAGAGCCTTTAAAAATTATGCAGATTAAGTCTTTGGCTCTCCAAAATTTCCGCAATTTTACCTTGCTGAGTTTTAACTTTACTAAAACCAATTTAATTTTTGGGGCCAACGGGATTGGTAAAACTTCCATTATTGAGGCCATTTATTTGTTGGCTAGCGCTGAGAGTTTTCGAGCTGGCAGAGTAGAAGAAATGATTCGTTTGGAGGCAGATTTGGGGCGAGTGCAGGGTCTAATTGAAGTTGACGCCCAAGAAGATTTAAAGTTAGAAGCGATGCTTACCAGAGGCATGGTTGCTGGCAAAAAAACACAATATCGCTTGTTTGCCGTCAACGACATTCGCCGTCGCAAAAAGGATTTTTTAGCTTTTTTCAAAGCAGTGGTATTTCGTCCTGAGGATTTGCGCTTGGTGGAAGGCTCTCCAGCTCGCCGCCGTGGTTTTTTAGACAATGCCTTGTCAATGGTTAATCATGACTACAGTTCTGCTTTGACTCGTTACGAACAGACTCTTAAAAGAAGAAATCGTTTATTACAAAAAGTGAATGAGGGGCAAGAAGGTCGTGAAGTGTTAAATTTTTGGAACCTTAATCTGTTGAGAAATGGAGAAATTTTACAGAGACAGAGAGCAAGTTTTATAGATTTTATTCGCGAAGTAGTTTTTCCTTTTGAGCTTAATATCGAATATGAGCCTTCAATCATTTCCGAAAAAAGAATGGCAGAATATTTGGAAAAAGAAATTCTTTTGGGACACAGTCTGATCGGCCCTCATAAAGATGATTTCACCCTGAAGTTTTCAGAGGAGAAAAAAGGCATTAATGACCTGAGCTTATTGGCTTATGGTTCTAGAGGTCAGCAACGCTTGGGGGTTTTGTGGCTCAAAGTAGCTGAGTTGCAGTTTCTTACAGACAAAATTGGTTATCAGCCGGTGCTTTTACTTGATGATGTTTTGTCAGAACTAGACTCTCACAGTAAAGAAATGGTTTTGAGTTTGTTGGCCAGTTACCAGACTATTTTGAGCACTGCTGATGCTGATGTTTTAGCCGACTTAAAAGAAAAAGTTAAAGATTTAAACCTAATTATTTTGTAATTTTTTGCAATTCTTGCCACAAGACTTCTGGAATGATTTCTACCAAATCACTGCTGTTGTAGTAGACGCCTTGTTTTTGGTAGAGCTCCTCCCCAGCCTTTTTATTGAGATAGCTGGCCAGTAAACAACTGTCTAAAGCTTCGTTTTTACAGTAAAGAGCTGCTAAGAGGCCGGCCAACACATCGCCTGTTCCGCCCTTAGTTAGGCCAGCATTGCCACCACTTATTTTTAGTGGCTCAGGATTTCTGGGGCTAAAAATTTTATCACTTGGTCCTTTGAGCAAACAAAAACAGGGAGCCTGATAATTTTCCTCAGCAAAGAGAGGGTTTTTTTCTTGCAATAGAGCAATCTCTTGGTGATGAGGGGTGATGATGTGCTGTTCCCTGAGTAATTTGGGCTCTAGCATTTGCAAGGCTCCGGCATCGATCACCCATTTTTTGTGTGGATATTTTTTTAACAATTTATTGACTAGACTTTTGGTATAAAAAGACCGATCCATGCCTGGTCCAATCAAAACAGCATCAGCTTCTTCAATGTAGTTTTTAAGCTGTGAGCGCTCAATGACGATGCCTCCCCAAAAATTTTGTTTGGCTTCTTGAATAAGCTTGTTGTTGCTTGGCACTGAGGAGTAAAAAACCATGTCAACAATTTTGCTAGCTACATCTAAACTCCACTTACTGGCAGCGTGAAAAAGTTGGCTGCCACCAATAATGAGTAGCTTGCCGTTTTGTCCCTTGTGAGAGTTAGAATCTGGCAAGTAAATGTTCTGAAAAGCTTGTTTTAGTTCTTTAGTCATCTTTGTCACATTTGATTTTAACCTATTTCTGCTCCAGTTTTTGATTGGTTTTGGCCAAAAAGTTCACAAATCTTTGCATTTCTTGCAAGAATCTTCCCTAAATGACAAAACTAGTTTAAAATCAGTCTAAATGTATCAGCCAAGATTTGACATCACCAATCATCTTCTCACTTACATTTCTGCCATTGAATCTGCCAAAGCCCTTATTGATCATTCTGCTCTTGTTCCTTCTTGGGAAGCTAAGTTTCGCGACGAAGCCATGACTAGAACAGTTCATTTTGGAACTCATATTGAAGGCAACGAGTTGACTGCTGATCAAGCAGGTAAAGTTGTGCAACTAAAAAACACCAGCAACCCCCAAATGGTGGTCGACCAAACTGGCATTATTGCTCGAGATCGAGATATTCAGGAAGTAATTAACTATCGCAACGTGATCGCTTGGATTGATCAGCGCCCAATTGGCAAAAAAAATGAGGCTCTAAATCTAGATATTTTGTTGACTCTGCATCAATTGACCATGCAAAAATTGTTAGCTGAAGAGCAAATTGCGACTTTTAGAGAGAAACAAGTTATTGTTCGTGGTGCAGCCAATGGCGCAGTAGTTTTTCGTCCACCAGTGTCAGTGGAAGTGCCTTTTCTTTTGGAAGATTTTTTCTCTTGGCTCAATAGTCCAGCGGCAGCAGAAATTCACCCCATTTTTAAGGCTGCCATTACCCATTATCACCTAGTCTATGTTCACCCTTTTGTGGAAGGCAACGGTCGAGTAGCCAGAGCCTTTGCCACACTAGTCCTTTACAATTCTGGCTATGATTTTAAACGCTTTTTTTCACTAGAAGAATATTTTGACAGTGATGTAGAAGCTTATTATCAGGCTCTTTTGTCCGTCCAACAAAGTGATCAAGCAAACTTAAGCTATTGGTTGGAATATTTTGCTTATGGCTTGGCTTTGGAAATTGATAAAGTCAAACAAAAAGTCCTTAAATTGTCACAAGATCTAAAAATTCAACGCGAACTTGGTCAACAGGTGGCTCTTTCTGAAAGACAAATTATTCTTTTGGAAGTTTTGCAGAACCAAGGTCAAATGACCTCCGATGATGCGCAAAAAGCTTTACCCAACGTTTCTGTTGACACCATCTTGCGGGATCTAAAAGATCTGATCACTAAAGGAGTAGTGCAGAAACATGGCGTAACCAAGGGAGTTAGTTACACCCTCCTGAGCTAAAACTGTTAAAATAGAAGCATGCTTTTTCAAGAATTTTCAACTTATTTGCAGCGCATTGAACAAGTTTCTAAAAGATTAGAAATCACTGAGATTCTGCGCCAGCTTTTTCAAGCTCTTGTGCAAGATAAAGACAGTGAACAGCTTGTTTTGGCCACCTACCTAATGCAAGGTAGTTTGGTGCCGAGCTATTTGTCTCTAGAATTCCAAATGTCAGAAAAGATGTTGCTTAAAACTTTGGCTCGCGTGCAAGCCAAAGGCGGAGTCAAACAAGCTCCTCCAACGGAAAATCTTTTTTCAGGCATTGAGCAAAATGTTTTTAACAACGAAGAAGCTTTAGAACGAGAGTTGTTGTCAGCTTATAAACAAATGGGCGACATTGGGGAGCTTTTTGAAAAAACCTTAAGTAATTTAAAGTCTCTAGTTAGATCGCCCCAGCCTCCCTCGATTGTGACAACTCACCAATTTTTGGGTCAATTAGCTTTGACTGCCGGTACTGGTTCTCAGGAGAAGAAAGTTGCTTTGTTGGCGACTTTTCTGGAGCAAATTGATCCTTTATCAGCTAAATACATCAGTCGTATTATTTTGTCCAAAATGAGGCTGGGTTTTTCAACCATGACTCTGATTGACGCCCTATCTTTTGTCAAAAATAATGCCAAAACTGACAGTGCTAATTTGGAAAGAGCTTTTTTCAAAAAGGCTGATTTGGGCAAATTAGCCTCAGCTTACCTTTTAGAGCAAGCAGATTTAAGCAGTGAAGCCTTATTGCAAACTTATCAGGTGGAAATCGGAGTGCCAGTTTTACCAGTGCTTTGTCAACGTTTAAACAGCGCTACAGAAATTATTGAAAAAATGGGCGAGGTGGTGGCCGAACCAAAATATGATGGCTTGCGAGTGCAAATTCACATCAATCATGAGCTTTTTGCTGACAGCGGCTTGCCCTACAAAGCCTTCACCAGAAACTTAGAAGATGTAACTCACATGTTTCCAGAGTTGGCACAAATTGCCACTGCTTTGAGAGTTAAGAATTGTATTTTGGATACGGAAGCCATTGCTGTAGATAAAAAAACTGGCAAATTTCTTTCTTTTCAAGAAACTATTCAACGCAAGCGCAAGCACGGTGTTGCCGACAAAGCCAGTGAATTGCCAATTTGTTTTTATGCTTTTGACCTACTTTTACTTGACGATCAAGTTCTCTTGGATCAAGAGCTTTTAACTCGCAAAGCTAAATTAGCAGATTTATTCGCAGATCATCAGTTTATTAAAAAAACAGAGTATCTTTTAATTGCTGATCCAATCAAGCTCAAAGCTTTCCACGAAGAACAGTTGGCTTTTGGTTTGGAAGGGGCAGTGATGAAGCAAAAAGATTCTCGCTATGTGGCCGGCAGAAAATCTTGGCGCTGGGTTAAAATCAAAGAAGAAGAGGGTAGTCAGGGCAAATTGTCTGACACTATTGATTGTCTGATGCTTGGTTATTATGTGGGCAAAGGTAAACGTCAAGCTTTTGGTATTGGTGCTTTGCTGGTGGGAGTTTTAGACAAGAATGAAACTGGTGATTTGGTAGTGCGCAGTCTTTCCAAGATTGGCACTGGTTTGACTGATGAGCAATTTAGAGAAGTAAAAAATCTAGCCGATCAGCATTTGAGCTTCAACAATCAAAAGCCAGCTTTTTATGACGTTAATAAAAACCTCGCTCCAGATTTTTGGTTGGAACCTTACTTGGTTTTGGAAATTGCAGCTGATGAATTAAGCAAATCTCCAATCCACACTGCGGGAGTAGCAATGAGATTTCCACGCTTGGTCAGAATTCGTTACGACAAGAAATTTGAAGATGTGACTACGGTTGAAGAATTGGCCTCAATTCATATTGCTGTTTAGTTTTTTTAGTGAACTTAATTCTTGAAGCAATATCGAAGCGGCCTTTTGATTATATTTTTTTAGTTGCTTAATCCCATTGGTAAATTTATCAATTTGTTGGGGTTTTTTGATGAGACTTTGAATTTTTTGATTAGCCCTTTTAGCATTTTCTTCTACCAGACCAATTTTATAATTTTTGATAATGTCGAGATTGCCATCTTCCTGACCATGAATATGAGTTATGGCAAAAAAGGCTGTTTCACAAGCAATACTTTCAAATAAGGTGTTGGGTCCAGCTTTGCCAATCACCATGTCAGCAGCCTGCATATAGAGGTGAAGGTTCTTGGTAAAACCTAAGGGAATAATTTTGGCTTTAGAAGAGCTGAGTTTTTCTAAACTTTGTTTGACTCCGAGAATATTGTTATACAAAAATTCATTGTTGCCACAAGCAATAATGAAATTGGTTTCTTTTTCGCAATTAATAATGCTGGGGAGTATTTTGAGAATGCTGTTGGCTCCTTCAGAACCAGAAGTGATGAGGAAAGTTAGCTCGTCACTAATTTTTAGTTTTTTTCTGATTTTTTGGCGATCATAGGCTAGTTCAAACTTGGGTTGTACAAACCAACCAGCCACTTTCATATTTTGATGCTGATGTTTTCGTTTGATTTCTTGGTCAAAAATCAATTGTAGTTTGGCTTGTTCTGACAAAATTAAAGGGTGGGCTGTGTGTGGATCACTGACGATATTGATAAGAGGAATATTTTCGCTTGCTTGGATTTTTTCCAAAATAGGATTAAAGCCAAAATAAGCGCTGATGCAGATGTCGATCTTATTTTTTTTGACAAAAGCTGTGATTTTATTTTCCAGATTGATCATGTGCCAAAGATCAGCAATTTTTTTGGCCCCTTTGTATTTCTCGATTAATTTGGCGCTAGCATGAAAAGGAAGACTAAAAGAGCCAGGACTCAAGCGATAAATGTAATTGTAAGTAAAATCTAGAGGATCCTTGTGGCTATATTTTTTGATTTTATATTCCAAAGGAGCTTGTTGCTCAATTTTTTCAAGGATGGCTTGAGCAATGCTTTCATGCCCATAACCACTAGTGAAGATGCCGATAGTTTTCATCTGTTGGCTATTATATACTTTAGTGATGAAAATCATCATGGGTCTTGGCAATCCCGGCAAAGATTACGAACAAACTAGACACAATGCTGGCTTTGCTTTAGTTGACCATTTGGCGCAAAAATTTTCTCTCGCTCTCAAGTTTGATAAAAAATTTACAGCCTCTTATGTCAAAACAGAAATTATCAGACACGCGGTGGCAGAGGATCTTTGCTTGATTAAGTCAACAGCGTTCATGAATAATTCTGGCCAAAGCCTCAGGGCTTTTTTGGCCTATTTTTACCCAGAAATTTTAGAAGAGGATGAGGGTAATCACTTAATTGTGGCTCACGATGATCTCGATTTGGAATTGGGCGAATTCAAACTGCAAAAAGGCAAAGGCCCCAAAATTCACAATGGTTTGGCTTCCATTTATCAACAGCTAGGCCACAAGAATTTTTGGCATCTGCGCTTGGGAGTTGACTCGAGAAATGGCGAGCGCAGTATTGCTCCAAGCAATTATGTTTTGATGAAAATGTTAGAAGCAGAGCAAGCCAAACTGCAGGAAGTAATCAACAAAGTGAGTGATTCTCTCTTTGCCTAGTGCTTATGCCGATTTTTCATTTTAATTTTCAAAAAACCAAAAATCTCAAATATCTTTATGCTATTCGCTTGGTGCGTGAACTAGCCAATCAGCTCATGGTTTTCTTTTTGCCAATTTATTTCTTTAATTTACGTTTACCTCTTGTGAACAATCTCAATCTATCTGCTTTACAAGAAGGTATTTTTAGCGTGGTGCTTTTTTACATAACAACTTTTTTGGTTTGTTTTTTCTTGGCTATTCCTACTTCTAAAGTTTTGATTAAACACGGCATACGTTATGGTTTGCTTTTGGGGCATTTATTTTATGCGATTTTTGTTTTGTTCTTGTATTTTTCCAAGGACAATCCTCAACTAGTTTTAGCAGCAGCAATCATCAACGGTTTTCAAATTAATTTCTTTTGGAACAGCTATCATTATTCCATCAGTCGTAACAGCGCCAAGACAAAAATTGGCACCAATTTAGGATTGATCAGCTTTCTTCTCAATTTATTGGCGATGATTGCCCCGGCTTTGGGTGGCCTGATAATCGTGACTCTAGGCTACCAAACTTTGTTTTTGTTGGGTTTGTTAGTGATTTTATGCGGAGTACTTTTTTCTTTGCTTTTGGACAATGTCAAAGTCAGAGACAAAATTTCTTTTCAAGAATTTTGGACTTGGCTGAAAGAACCTAGTTTTAGGCGTTTAGCGCTAAGTTTTTCTGGGCGTTATTTTAATGATGCGAGTATTAGTTTGTGGACGCTCTACATGTTTATTTTGCTTGGTAGCACTGACGGTGGGGGTTATTTTTATAGTCTTTCTTTGTTTTTGGCTTTATTTATTAGCTATGGAGCTGGTTCATTTATAGATCAAAACAAAGGTCGCAAGCAGTTCTTTTTGTCTGGTGGCTTTTTGTCTATCTTTTGGCTTTTACGAGGTTTTGTGGTGAACATTTGGACAATTACTATTCTCAACGCTATGGACAAAATTACTGCTAGTTTTCATTGGTTGTTTTTTGATCGTAGTTGGTTGATGCGTGGCAAAGGACGCGAAGCATTATCCTATTTTGTTTATCGAGAAATGATTTACTCTTTAGCGGCAATAGTTTTTTGGTTGGCAGTTGCTTTAATTTTTTACTTCTTTGTAGCTGCTTGGAAAAGTTTATTTGTGGCGGCAGCCTTAGGCGTGCTCCTGACTTTATTGATTAGAGAAAAGAAAGAAGAAGAATTCTAATTTTGTCTTTGTAAATTGAAATCAAGCAGGGCTAATAGTAAGTTTTGACCAACTTTGACTTCTTTAATCAAGGCCTGAGCTTCTAGACTCAGCTCCGCAACTAGCTTCCCAACTTCTTTGAGAGAATATTTGCTAAAAAGAGCCTGGAGTTGTTCTATGGCTTTACTGTCAATTTTGGCCTGGCCAAAGTTTTTTTTGAAAAACTCTTTTTCTGTAGGGTTAAGTTTAGGCAATAGAGTTAAGTAGAAAATTGTTTTCTTCCCTTCTCTCAAGTCAGAAGCAAAGCTTTTGCCAGATTTTTCTTGATGAGCAAATAGACTAATCTCATCGTCTTTGATTTGAAAAATTAAGCCTAGTTTTTCGCCAAGTAAGATCAGAGAGTTGATTTCTGCTTGAGGCAAATTATTGACAAGACCGGCTAATTGCAGGGGTAGGGAAAAAGTGTAGCGAGCAGTTTTGAAACGATACATTTCCAACACTTCAGTCATGGAAGGATCTTCTCGTAAAGCAGTGATCTTAGAATCCAGCATTTCGGCAAAATAAGTGCGAATAATTTCTTGATTGAGGTTTTGTCGAAGCTGATCTTTGAGAGGCGCGCTGAAACTGGTCTTGTCTAGGGCTAGTTGAGCCAAATATAAACAAATGCTACCCAAACAGAGTGCTAGACTTTGACCATAATTATCAGTTTTTTTGAAGTGAGAATTTTCACTTTCTGTTTGGTACTGTTGCCAAATTGAAGCTTGGCCACGACGCAGTTGGTCTTGGTCAATAATGTCATCGTGAATCAACAGGCCAGAATGAATGATTTCTAGACTACTCGCCACATAGAGTAGGTCCTCGGTTTTTAAAGTCGCTTCATTTTCAGCAAAAGCCTTGGCAGCAGAAAAAAACAGACTACCGCGAACAGTTTTGCCAGCAATCACAAATTGTTTGAGTTTATCAAAAGCTGCTTGACTTAGGCTTTGATCGGTAAAATCTTGAGAGATTTCAGCGAGAAAGTTGAGGGTAAAATCATCGACGATTTTTTTATTTAGCAAAATTTCTCTCATGATGGGCTTATTGTAGCAGTTTTTTATTTTGCATGATCTTGAGCTTTTTTGCGACTATTAGTACGCAATGTCATTTTTTAAAACAGCTGCAAACTTGCTTAATGATCAAGAGAGTATTAAGCAAAGACAAGCTCAACTGCAAGTTGCTTGGAAGCAAAATTCTAGTCCACATCTTTTTGCTGTCGATCAAGACTTGAGCTTGGCCAATCAGCGCAATTGTGAAAATATGGTAGGAGCAGTCAGCTTGTCTTTGGGTTTGGCTGGCTCAGTCTCAATTAGCTCAGAAGTTTTTAACACTCCTTTGGTAAATTGTTTTGTGCCTCTAGCCACTAGCGAAGGAGCATTAGTAGCGAGTGTTAGTCGTGGTTTAAAAGCCATCAATCAAGCTGGTGGAGCAAAAGTTTTTGTCAAAAATCAAGGTATGACACGCGCTCCAGTTTTTGCTTTGCCAGATGGCGAAAAAGCTTTGGCTTTTGCCAAGTATCTTGATCAAGAATCAACTCTCGCTCAAATCAAAAAAATCACTGAAAGTAGCAGCTCTCACTTAGAATTTAAAAATTTACAAAGTTTTGTTCGAGGCAGAAATGTTTATGCGCGCTTTAGTTTTTTAACTGGTGAGGCGATGGGCATGAATATGGTGACCATTGCTTTGCAAAAACTTTGGACAGAGTACTTATCGACTTATGAAGGTTTAGAAATGTTGGCCTTATCTAGTAATGTTTGTACAGATAAAAAATCTTCTTATATCAATCAATTGCTTGGTAGAGGCTACAGAGCTCAGGCTGAAGTTTTTCTGGATGAGCAAACTTTAAAAACAATTTTAAAAACTAATTCTGAGGCTTTTTTACGCACTCACCAGAGCAAAAATTTGCGAGGCTCTAGCTTGGCTGGTTCTTTGGCCAGCAACATGCAATTTGCCAATGTAGTGGCGGCTTTTTATTTAGCCACCGGTCAAGACATGGCGCACGTGGTTGAGGCTAGTCAGGGTGAAACAATTATTGAAGCAGATCACGGAGGAGTTTATTGTGCGGTTTTCTTGCCAGACTTACCACTCGGTAGTGTGGGTGGAGGCACCAATTTGCCTAGTCAAAAAGAAGTCCGAGAGTTAATTTGCCAAAGTGCTAATGAACTATCGCCAGCTCAATTGGCAGCAATTTTAGCAACTGGAGTTTTGGCAGCAGAAATTTCTGGTCTCGCGGCTCTAAGCAGTCATGATTTAGCAAGTGCTCATCAGCGTTTGGCTAGAGGAGGAGTAAAAAACTAACCATGCCAACAGCTCATTTCAAATCAGCAGTGGGGATTGTGGCTTATGGCACAGCCTTACCTGGGCAAAAAGTTTTGACAAGTACCATTGCCCAGAGTCAAGGTAAAAGTCTTGATTTGCCCAAAGCCCTCGGAGTTTTATCCAAAACTGTTCCTAGTGTTGATGAAGATACAATTACTTTGGCTACAGCAGCTGGAAAAATTGCTCTAGATAGATTTTTACTCAATCGGGGTCAAAAACAAGATGTGGGGACGCTTTTTATTGGTAGTGAAAGTCATCCTTATGCCGTTAAGCCATCTGGCAGCGTGGTCAAGGAGGCTTTGGGTCTAAGCGATTATTTGAGCATGGCTGATTTGCAGTTTGCCTGTAAAGCTGGTTCTCAGTCCTTACAAATTGCTTTAGCCTTCGTCCAAGCCAAGATGAGCAAAAATGCTATGGCAATTGGTGCTGATACTGCCCAAGCTAGACCAGGAGATGCTTTGGAATACACGGCTGCTGCTGGAGCTGCTGCTTTTATCGTTGGTCATGAAGATGGAGATAATCAATTGTTGGCCAAATTACTGGGCACGAAATCAGTCGCCACTGATACACCAGACTTTTGGCGTAAACCTAAAGAATCCTATCCTCAGCACTTTGGCAGATTTACTGGTGAACCAGCCTATTTCAAACACGTAACCTTAGCCACTCAGGCTTTGTTAGAGCAAAGTCAGCTGACTCCTAGTGAGATTGATTTTTGTGTTTTTCACACCCCTAATGCCAAATTTCCTCAACAAGTAGCCAAACAATTAGGCTTTAACAAAGAACAATTGGCCCCATCTCTAGTGGTCAAGGAGATTGGCAACACTTATGCAGGAGCTTCTCTTTTGGCTTTAACTGCAGTTTTGGATGTGGCTCCAGTTGGCGCTAAAATTCTAATTTGCTCTTATGGTTCTGGAGCTGGAGCGGATGCTTTTTTGTTTGAAACCACCGAACATTTGGTAGAGCAAAGAAAAAAATATCAAAAAATGATCAGTGCGCAGATTAAGGCTTTAGAGACAGTTGATCTGGCTACTTACGAAAAAATGAGGCAAGCAAATGAACATTAAGGTAATTGGTCATTATATCGGTAAATTTGGTGAGCTTTGGCAACAAGGTTTAACTGATCTAGTCAAAGAAGGTGTCGAGGGAGTTTTGGCCGATGCTGCCATCGATCCTGCTTCAATTGACGCTATTTTTGTCGCCAATAAAGCTGGTGGAAGTTTTAATGAGCAGCGCCATTTGGGAGCTTTGGTCAGTGAACACTTTACCCATTTGCCTCCAGCCATGAGAGTGGAAGGAGCTTGTGCTTCGGGTGGTTTGGCGATTATAGCTGCTCAACAAGCTTTGCTTAGTGGCCTTTATAAGACAGTTTTGGTTCTAGGTGTAGAAAAAATGACCGATGTCAGTAGTGGTCAAGCAAGTGCTATTTTGGCTACTGCTGCTAGTCGAGAGAAAGAATATGGCTCAACTTTTCCAGCCTTATATGCTGTTTTAGCTAATTATCATATGCATCGTTATGGCACCAGCAGAGAACAGCTCTCTAGCGTAGTGGTAAAAAACCACCAGCATGCCCTTAGCAATCCCAAAGCTCAATTTCATAAAGAATTTACTCTTGAACAAGTTTCAAATTCTACTCTGGTAGCTTCTCCTTTAAGACTTTTGGATTGTTCGCCGATTAGTGATGGTGTAGCGGCTGTCATCCTCAGTAGTCAAACATCTGCGCGTCAGACTCAAATTTTAGGTTTTGGTCAGGGTCAAGACACCTTAGCTCTGCAAGATCGCCAAGATCTTGGCCAATTGATGGCCACCAAGAAAGCGGCGACTCAAGCGTTTAAAATGGCCTCACTGAGCCAAAAAGATATCCAAGCGATTGAAGTGCACGATTGTTTTAGCATTGCTGAAATTTTAGCCACTGAGGATTTGGGCTTTTTTGCTAAAGGTGAAGCCGCCAAAGCAGTAGCTACTGGTAAAACCACTTATGGCGGTCAGCTTGTAGTCAATCCTTCTGGTGGTTTAAAAGCTTGTGGTCATCCAGTGGGAGCCACTGGAGTCAAGCAAGTTGCTTTTTTGGCTTCTCTGATCGAAGCTGGTCAGTTTGAGCGCGCTTTGGCTCACAATGTCGGCGGAAGCGGAGCAACCGCGGTAGTAAATATTCTGGGGAAAAGTAAAAAATAATTATGCAAATTACAGAAGCCTGGCGCTCCAATAAAAATTGGTCAAAATATCTTGGCAAGAGAGCTAAGGTTTTGGCGGTTTCTCTGATGGAAGTGGCAGCTAGTGAACAGAACTCTTTGTTGCCTTATGCCTATCTCTTAGTTGATCTGGGCACTGAAAAAATTTCTTTGATGGGAGTTGCTTCGCAAAACTTTGCGATTGGTGACGAGGTAGAAATTGTTTTGCGTAAAATCAAAAAAGAAGCTCAAGCTGAGGTGATTGTTTATGGTTTGAAAGCAGAGAAAAAAGCTCTTTAATATGAGGCGCGTTTGACTTCAATGACCCCATGTTAAAGGGCTTGTTTTCTCTAAGGTTAATAAAAAAAGGAATTATGAGTAGTTTTTATCCTGGCAAGGTGATTTTAACTGGTGAACACAGTGTGGTTTTTGGCTGGCCAGCAGTTTTGGCAAGTTTGAGTCGAGGCATCACTGCCAGCGTTCAAGAGGGGCAACTCAGCCAAGAACAACAAGCTGATCTTTATTTACAGCACTTAATCAAGATTTTTCAAGATTTTACCCACCAGTCAAAGTTAAATTTTGCTCTGCAAATCAGCTCTAATCTGCCAGCTCAATCGGGTTTAGGCTCATCGGCAGCTTTTGCTGCTGCAGTTTTAAGTGCCTTAGCTGATTTCTATCAGCATCCTTTGGAACAGGAACAACTTTACCAATTAGTCTGGCAAGCTGAAAATTTTATTCATGGTCGTTCTAGTGGAGCTGATCCGAGCATTGTGGTGCGCGGTGGCTTGCAAGTTTTTAGACAAGGCCAAGCCAAGCAAATTTTAGTTCCTAGTTTAGCGCGAGAGACATTTTTCCTGATTGATTCGGGTCTAGCTGTGGAATCAACTGGGGAGATGTTATCTCAGGTTGCTGGCTCACCAAGTCATTTAGATTTAATTGCTCAAATTGGAACGCTGAGTGAGAAAATGATTAGTGATTTAGAACAAGATCGTTTCAAACCAGAGTTTTTTAAGCAAAATCAAAAACTTTTGGAAGAATTGGGAGTAGTGGGCGAACAAGCAAAAAAAATTATTAAACGCTTGCAACAATTTGGGGCTACTGCCAAAATTACTGGAGCCGGTGGAGTCAAGCAAGGCTCTGGCTATATTTTAGCTTGGCATCAAGACCCGCAAGCTTTGGAGCAGTTTTTAAAACAAGAAAAATTAACTTTTTTTACTACTAAATTTTTGGTTTAAATTATGCAAAAAATTAAAACTTCAGCTCCCGGCAAATTAATGCTTTTTGGTGAACACAGTGTAGTGGCTGGCCAGCCTTGTCTAGTAACGGCGGTTGACCGTCGCCTATCAATTACAATTGAGGAGAATGGAGCAGATCTTTTTGTTTTGGACGCACCAGATTTGGGTCTTAGAGCTTATTCAAAAAACATCAAAGATTTGGGTGGGGAAAATTTGCCCAAGGAAGTTAGCTTTATCGAAACTTGCTATCGTCTTTTTCTAGATCGCTATCCTCAATCAAACACAATTCACGTTTTTAGTAAAAATGAATTCACCGCCTCTCACGGCTTGGGTTCAAGCAGTGCCAGCACAGTGGCTTTTGCCAAGGCTTTGAGTGAGTTTTACCAAATTCCTTTAACCAACGACGAACTATTTGATCTTTGTTATGGAACTGTTCTAAGAGTGCAGGGCGTGGCCTCTGGCTTTGATATTGCCGCCGCCATTTGGGGAGGCACAATTTATTATGTCACTCCAGATCAAAAAACCGGCCGAGCTAAAATCGTCGAACCAATTGAGGTCAAAAACTTGCCATTTTTAGTGGGCTATACTGGAATTAAAGCTGATAC
>DITI01000040.1:0-17656 GCA_002422765.1 Candidatus Pacebacteria bacterium UBA6188
GGCAGAATGTGTCCTCAAGTTATGGCTAGTTCCTACTGTCAAGAAAAAATAGGAGATATTAAGCCAGGTGCTTGTCGCACTGACGCCGACTGTGCCAAAAATGAATTTTGCTATCAAACTCCACAGCCATCTTGTGCTCCTGGACAACCTTGTAAAATGATTGCTGCCGTTAGCGTTTGCAAAGAAAGAGAAATCACTGCAACTCCAACCCCCACCAGAGTGCCTTCGCCTCCAGTTAGTGTGACTCCTACCACTAAAAACTGTTCAGTTAATAGTGATTGTCCTAGTGGCCAATACTGCTACCAGCCACCTATGCCAACCTGTCCTGAAGGTATGGCTTGTGCTCAAGTTATGCCTGCCAAAGTCTGTAAAGAAAGCACTCCCATCTCCATGACTCCAACACCCACCAGAGTGCCTTCGCCTCCAGTAACTGCGACACCAACTCCTTTAGTTAGCGTGAAACCCAGTGTAACGCCTATTAGTTGCGCTATCCCTGACTGTCCCAACGGAACACTCAGATTGGTGAAGGAGAGAATTTATGATGATCGCAGATACATTATGGCTCCAACCACCCAGTGTCCAGTCTACATTTGTGAAGAAAGCACCGTCTGTCAGCACGACTATTCTGACTGGTCTAAATGCAACTATGGCACCCAAAGCAGAACTTTGCTAGCCACTAGCGGCAGAATGGATTGTGTAGAAACCGCACCAACACTCAGAAGAGTTTGTGAGCAAACCTGTTCTTCTGATAGTCAATGTGGCAAAGGCGAGAGCTGTGTTTTCAACGCAACGGTTCAAGTCGGACAAACAACTAGTTCTTTTGCCCCAAGTCCAGTTGGTTACTGTAAAGCCTCAGTCGCTTCAGCCACTGATTTGAATGGTGATGGAGCAGTCAACGTTCTAGATCTTTCACTGGTGATTAAAAATCTCTTCAGCAGCAATGCTAAAGCCGATGTTAACAAAGATGGCACCGTTGACATTGCCGACTATTCACTAGTCTTAAAAGACATTATTAGTAGCTACGCCAGAATTAAAGCTAACCCAGTCAATTTGGATGGAGCTGTGATTCAAGGTGGTGGTTAAAATAAATCGTAAGGAAAAAATGCAAAAAATTTTGACTGGAATATTTACTCTACTGTGTTTTGGCTTTACAACTCAGGTTGCTTTAGCCCAGACAGCCTCTCAACCTATCATCAGCTTTGAACAGGTAGAACAATTACCAAAAGATACGACTGTTAAAATTCCAGTTCTTATCAACACTCAAGGCAAAAGTCTTGATTCGCTACAGCTAAAAATAGACGTTGAAGGCCAAGTAGAAAGCCTTGATTTGCAAGTTGGCACAACTATTCCTGTCCAAGAAATTGCTAAGGAGATCGGAGATAACAGCATCTTTGTTTCCCTCACCAGCATTGATTTGGGCAAAAGTTGGAGCACCAATGAAGATACTGAGTTGCTTAGCATTACTTTTAGCTATGCCGGTGATGGCATGGTTACCCTAAGCTTTGATGAAAAAGAAACCTTGGCTGCAACTAGTGACAGTGAAAACAATGTTTTAACTGTTGGCTCAGATTTAACCGTTAAAATTGGTGAAGTGATGCCTGTAGCTGAAGATGAGATTACTCCTAGTGTCGAACAAGAAAAAATGCTGCCAGTAGAAGAACCTGCAACAACTGGCCAACTCAACAATAATCTGTTAATCGGCCTGATTGCAGCTTCTTTTGTCGCAGCTGCTATCACCTTGGTTTACCTTTTAAGGGGTGGATCTAAGGCCAAAGTCGAACAAGAGCCAAAGACTCCTCTTAACTAGAAATTTGCTGATTTTTCGAGTATAATATCTCCCTTATGTCCTCAGGGAATGTTATCAAAATTACTGGCGCCCGCGAACACAATCTCAAAAACATTGATTTAGAATTAGAAAAAAATCAACTGATTGTTTTTACTGGTCTCTCTGGTAGTGGCAAAAGCTCACTTGCCTTCGACACTCTTTATGCTGAAGGCCAACGTCGTTACGTCGAATCACTTAGCTCTTATGCTCGTCAGTTTCTTGGGGTAATGAATAAGCCAGATGTTGATCAAATTGACGGACTATCACCAGCCATTTCTATTGACCAAAAAACCACCTCTCACAATCCTCGCTCCACAGTCGGCACCATTACAGAAATCTATGATTACTGCCGTTTGTTATTTGCTAGGGTAGGTCATCCTCATTGTCATAACTGTGGAAAAGAAATCAGCACCCAGAGTATTGATCAAATTATTACTCAAATTTTGGACCAGATTGAGAAAAAATTCCTAGAAGCCAAAAAACAGCCTCAAAAAATTATGATTTTGGCGCCAGTAATCAAAGAGCGTAAAGGTGAATTTGACAAACTACTGCAAAATCTAGTCAAAAAAGGCTACAACAAGGCTCGCATTGACGGTCAAATCTACAACTTAGATCAAGAACTTAATTTAATTAAAACCAACAAGCACAGCATTGATGCCTTGGTTGATCGCCTGGTGATCAGTCATGAGCAAATTAAAGATGAAAAAGAACTGAGTATTTTCAAAAGTCGCCTCAATCAATCAATTGAGGAAGCTCTCAAACTAGCTAATGGCCTAGTTTTTGTCACTTGGGTTAACGATCAAAGTTTTAGTTTTCCTGAAAATCCACAAGAGACAGAGGATTTTCTTTTTAGTGAGAATTTAGCTTGCAGTGATTGCGGTATTTCCCTAAAGGAATTAGAGCCTCGTTCATTTTCTTTTAATTCTCCTGAAGGAGCTTGTCAGGAGTGTAATGGACTAGGCTCGATCTTAAAAATTAATGCCGAAAAAATCATCGCTCCAACTCTAACCATGAGTGAGGGCGCAGTGATTCCTTTTGCTCGCATGATGGGCAATGAGGGTTGGTATGCACGCCTGGTCAAAATTGTTCTGGCAGATTTTGGGGCTGATTTTCGCCTGACCAAATGGGAAGACATGTCAGAGCAATTGCAAGAAACTTTACTCTACGGTAGTGAAAAAGTTTACGATGTAGTAGGGGAGAATCGCTTTGGCAATATGACCAGCTACCAAAGTCAATTTGAAGGTTTTATCAAAAATCTTGAACGCCGCTATGGTGAAACCGACAGTGAATTTATTCGCCGTGAAATCGGTCAATTCATGCACAAAGAAGTTTGTCCGCTTTGCAATGGCGATCGACTCAAAAAAGAAATCCTTTCCGTCACTATTGATCACATCAATATTGCTGATTTCAGTCGCTTAACCATCGATCGAGCTTTGCGTTTCACCGAAAAAATTGCCAACCCACAGAATCAGATTCTTTCAGTTAAAGAACTGCAAATTGCCACTTCTATTCTCAAAGAAATTAAAACTCGTCTGCAATTTCTCTCGGCTGTCGGTCTTAATTATCTAACTATTGCTCGTGAAGCCGCCACTTTAGCTGGTGGTGAAGCCCAACGCATTCGCCTAGCTTCACAAATTGGCACTGGACTGACTGGCGTCCTTTACATCTTGGACGAACCAACTATTGGTCTCCACCAAAGAGATAATCGTCGCCTCATTGAAACCCTTCAAGAACTAAAGAGAAAAGGTAACACTGTCATTGTCGTCGAACATGATCGCGACATCATGATGGCTGCTGACCACATCGTCGATTTTGGTCCTAAAGCCGGAATTGAAGGAGGAGAAATTGTTTTTGCCGGATCTTATCAAGAAATCTTAAAAGATAAAAATTCACTCACCGGCAAATATCTATCCAGAAAAAAAGAGATTACTCGTCAAAAATCCAAAGAAAAAGATGTTTATAAAAAAGCCAAAATTGCCATCCACAAAGCTCAGCATAATAACTTAAAAGGGATTGATGTAGAGATTCCTCTCAATGCTCTCACTTGTATCACTGGCATTTCTGGGTCAGGCAAATCAACTCTTTTACACAATGTCCTTCACAATCATTTGGCTAAAAATCTTGGCTACACTTACAATGGCAAACTGGCTGATTTGGAGAAAATTTCTATCCCGCCACAAGTGAAAAGATTGAGTATGATTGATCAGAGTCCAATCGGCAAAACCCCACGTTCCAACCCGGCCACCTACACCAAAGCTTTTGATTATATTCGTCAAATTTTTGCCCGCAGTAAAGATGCTGCTCTGCGTGGTTATAAAATTGGTCGTTTTAGTTTTAACGTTAAAGGTGGGCGCTGTGAAGCCTGTCAAGGTGAAGGGCAAATTAAAATCGAAATGCAATTTTTACCAGATGTTTATGTGCAATGTGACGTCTGTCATGGTCAACGCTATAACGAAGAAACTTTACAGGTGCTTTATCAAGATAAAAACATTGCTCAAGTTCTTGATCTCAGCATTGATGAAGCTTGTGAATTCTTCAAGAATCACAGCAACATCCGCCAAAAAATGCAAACCTTACGCGAAGTAGGTTTGGGCTACCTCAAGCTTGGTCAAAGCGCTCCTACCCTGAGTGGCGGCGAAGCCCAACGCGTCAAATTGGCCAAAGAACTAAGCACCAGATCTCATGACCACGTTATTTATCTACTTGATGAACCAACCACCGGTTTACACTTTGCCGATATTCAAAAGCTCCTCAACGTCTTACATCAACTAGTAGAACAAGACAACACTGTCATTCTCATCGAGCACAATCTTGATGTCATCAAGAATGCTGACTGGCTCATTGATTTGGGTCCAGAAGGTGGAGAATATGGTGGAGAAGTAATCGCTTCTGGCACTCCAGCCGAGGTCGCTGAAAATAAAAGATCCTTTACTGGTAAATATCTCCAAGAAGAACTCGCCCTCTAACTTAAATGAAGATTTGACATCCTTCGAAAAATCTCTCTATAATGAGACATGAGTATTGGAGGAGAACCACAAGATCAGAAAGACTTAGCAGCACAGAGAGAAGCTGCTGACGAATTTCGCAACACGCCGAGAGAAGAGGCTGGTGTTGCTGGTGAAGGTCAAGGTGAAAAAGACCAGCGCATCGCTGATCTGGCGACTGAAGCACTCAACGGCCTAACTCCAGAACAAATTGATTTAATTGCTCAACAACTTCACCCCGAACAAAGACAAAGAGTGATTGATGCCTTGGAGAAACATCGCGCAATTGAAGAAATTAATGCTTTTCTCGATCAATTCAAAGCTCCCAATCAAGAATCGGGCAGTGGCGGAAAAAAAGTTAAGTTTGTTTTTCTAGATCAAGAGGTCATTCAAGAAAAAGGTTACAGAGATGCCAAAGAGGTTTTAGAGCTTATTGCTAGATATCGCAAACGTTTGGAGCAGGCCAAGGGACAACGAGAGTCAACTTTTACTTTGAGAGGTGAATCTGAACAACCAAAACCAGCAGGTGAAGAACCACCGATTCAGCCAGATATGTCAACTAATGCGACTGCGCAATTTAGTGGAAGTATCGCTGAAACTCCAAAATAAACAAGTTGGCAAAAACTAAAAGCCATATAAAATAATATTGATGTCGCCAATTAAATTCAAACTTTTTTCTGCCCATCGCAAAGTCTTTTTGTTTTTTGCTCTGTTGCTGACTGTTCTTTCTACCAAGCCAAGTTTCGCCCAAACTACTCCCACTGACGGATCGGAAAACTTCGTTATTGATTTGCACAGCACCTACACTGTCACCGCCACCGGCAAGACCCTTGTCGAACAAAAATTCACTATCAAAAATAAAAGCCCAGAGCTATTTGTCAGCAAATACGGCATTGTTGTTAGCTCCACCAACCTAAGCAACATTGAGGCAACTCACAACGGTAAGAAACTCGAGCCCGCAGTCAGCAAGCAAAAGGGACAAACTAGTATTGGTGTGACTTTTATTGATAAGGTAGTGGGTGAGGGCAAAAACAACGAATTAATTATTCACTACAGTGATCAAGACATTGCTCTTATCAGCGGCAAAATCTTAGAAGTTAATATTCCCAAGCTCTCCGACCATTACCAGTACCAAAATTACCAACTTGAATTACGCGTACCCAGCATCTTTGATACTCCTAGTCGCATTAATCCTAGTGATTTCAGTCTCAAACAAGATGGTGACTACAATGTCATTCTTTACAATAATCTCCGCGATCAATCGGTGTCTGCGATCTTTGGCAATAAACAATTCTTTGACCTAAAACTTAATTATTATCTCAATAACCCTACTAGTCAAAATTCCTTAACTCAAATCACTTTACCACCAGAAACACCTCACCAAAAAGTCCATTACATCAATCTCGATCCTATGCCTAAAAATATTAAAGAAGATTCGGACGGCAATTTTATTGCTACCTACGAAATTCCAGCCAATAATTCCTTCAATGTCGAGCTCCTAGCACAAGTCATGCTAACCCTACATGAAGACCCTCTCGTTCCTTTTGCTGAGGCTGGACCGGAACAACTAGGTGAGCAAAAATTTTGGGAAACCAGCAATCTGGAGATCATCAGTTTGGCTCAAGGAATGGAAAGTGTCAAAAGTATTTATGATTTTACGGTCGAGAAATTGAATTACACCACTAGACCCCTTGATCAAAATTTTGTGCGCCTTGGAGCTACCGCCTCTCTCAAAGAGGGTAATTTGAATGATGCCACTTGCCAAGAATTTACCGATTTATTCATTGCTTTGGCTAGACAAAAGGGCATTCCTAGCAGACGCATTGTCGGCATTGCCTATTCCAATAATGAGGAATTACGCCCCAGCAATTTAAGCACTGACATTCTTCACACTTGGCCTGAATATTATGATCCAACACAGCAGGCTTGGATCGCTGTTGATCCCACTTGGGAGGATACGACTGGAGGCATTGATTATTTCAATAATTTTGACCTCAATCATATTGCTCTTGCCATCAATGGCTCTTCTAGTACTTTGCCTTATCCCGCTGGCTCATATTTTGGCGAAGCAGATGAAAAAAATAAAAAAATTTATTTAGAGTTTTCTAAAGCAGAATTAGCAACAGTTTTACCAGTCATGGAAATTAATTTGCTCGCCAAAAAAGTTTATGGTGTCAATGTGCCGGGAAGTTATGAACTAGAAATTTTCAACCAAACTGGGCGCGTTTGGTATTTCTCAGATCTTAAACTTAGTAGTCAACAAGCTCAAGTCGTGATCGATCAAAAAGAAAAAATTGATAAAATTTTACCTTTCTCTAAAATAGTTATTCCCATCAACGTTTATAATACTCATCAGCAACTAGCTCAAAAAGCAGAGTTGCGCTTTGATCTCACCCTCAAAGAAGGACA
Source organism: Candidatus Pacebacteria bacterium UBA6188 (assembly GCA_002422765.1). Lineage (GTDB taxonomy): Bacteria > Patescibacteriota > Microgenomatia > UBA1400 > PJMF01 > UBA1364. The sequence goes on from DITI01000040.1 coordinate 7,219, forward strand.
AGCAATTAATGAACAATTCGAAATCACTACCGGCACCAAAATCCAATTCGCCAACCCCAAGCAAATCATTTTCTTGGGAGGCGGACTTGTCCTCCTTACCCTCCTTGCCGGGAGTCTATTCCTTCTTGGACGAAAACTCACAAATTCTCTACGTAGGAAAGGCCAAAAACTTGAAGAGGAGAGTCACAAGCTACAAGCGATCTCCACTACTCTCAAAGAAAATCAAGAAAATGACGGAGCTGGCCAGTCAGGTCAAGTTCCAAGTCCTAGACAGCGAAATTGAAGCCCTGCTAATTGAGGCCGAACTCATCAAAGCTCACCAACCATATTTCAACAGCAGACTCAAAGACGACAAATCTAACCTTTATTTATTGGTCACTAAAGAAACATTCCCGCGTTTACTAAGGCTTCGCAAAACTGACCTTCACAAAAAAAATTACCAAGAAAGGTTAGCGCTCTTTGGCCCTTTTGCCAGTTCTTATCGCTTGAGTGAATTGCTCAAAATCATTCGTCCAATTTTTAGATGGTGCAATCAAGGCAAGAACAAACAGACTAGAGCCTGCCTCTACCATCACATAGATCTTTGTTCAGGAGCCTGTTGCTCTCAAATCAGTCAAAGTGACTACCAAAGAGACATTGAGCAGTTAATTTTATTTCTCAAAGGCAAAAAACGAACTTTATTAAAAAATTTAGAAAGTGAAATGCTGACTTTGGCTAAACAAGAAGCTTTTGAGCAAGCCTTGTTAAACAAGAATAAGATCGACTTAATCAAAGAAATTACTAGTCAAAAATACAAGCTCAAAGAAGATCTCATTTTGCCCAATTTCTCCCAAGCAGAAACAGCTGAGGCTCTCATTCATCTTCGTCATCTTTTACACCAAAATGGAGTCATTGCTAGCCAGCAAGAGCTCAAGCGCATTGAGGGCTATGACGTTAGCAATACTATGGGCCAAAACGCTACTGTCTCCATGGTAGTTCTCACCGATGGACAGACTGACCAGAGTCAATACAAATTCTTTAAAATCAAATCACTTGACACTCCCAACGACTATCAAATGCTACAGGAAGCCATTGTTAGGAGGCAAAAACATCCAGAGTGGGGCAAAGCTGATTTAATCATGATTGACGGTGGCAAAGGTCAGGTACGAGCAGTGGCCAAAGTCTGCGAGTCAAACACTCCTATTATTGGCTTGGTCAAAAATCCAGACCGTTTAGTTGTTCTGGGTAGAAATCTCAATGATTCTACTCGCTTCATTACAAAAATTATCACTTTACCAGCCGATCATCCCACCCTCAAAATGTTGCAGCGTTTGCGAGATGAGGCGCATCGTTTTGCCAAAAAACAACACTCTCGACTTAGAACTAAAAGTCTATTAGAATCATAAGTATGGCAAAATTTATTAAGGCCGTATTGGTTTCAATCTTAACCATTGCCATTTTGGCTTGGTTTTTCCCAAATATTAGCTATGCCAGCTCAGTTACCCTGATTGCTGCCGGCTTAGTCTTGACTTTACTCGATAAATTACTTCGCCCAATCCTAAAAATTCTTTTTTTGCCAATCAATATCGTGACCTTGGGTTTTTTCTCTTTAGTGATTAATGTTTTTATCTTGTATCTGGCTACCTACTTTGTTCCGGGCTTCGTTATCAATAATGTCGTTATCTTTGGCCTCCACCTCAATCAATTCTTTTCTTTGCTTTTAGCCTCGGCTCTGATCGGCTTTGTGCAGGGGGCTTTTGCACTGATCCTCTAAAATTGTTATAATGTAGGGATGAAAGCCAATAAACTGATTCTTTCCTTTGTTTTTTTCTGGCAAATTACTTTGCTTGCTTTGCTTAACGCCACTTTCGTCTCGGCGCAAAGCAATCAAGTTAGATTGGCCAATGAAGAATCTGTCCTGCTAGAAGCCACTAGCGCCAGCGCTACCTCAGAAACCTCCGACAGCGCCAAGCTTTCTTCGCCATCAGCCCAAGTAGTTGAAAAATTGCAACAAAAAACTGATGAAGATATTACTGAAACCAGCGGTAGAAAAAAAGGAGTCTTGGCTTCTCACTTAGATGAGCATCCTATTGGCCAACTAGCCTGGCACAACGTTCTCCAGAAGGCCATTCGTAAAGCCGTAGCTAACGGTATGCCTTCCAACATTATCGTGATTTTATTGATCTTTCCTATCGTTGCTTCCTTAGTAGCTTTTTCAAGACACGTGGTAGGCCTCAAAGGCTTTGGCATTTACATTCCAGCCGTGCTTTCAGTTGCTTTCGTCTCTACCGGTATTTTGACTGGAGTGGTGGTTTTTTCTGCTGTCTTGCTGGCAGCCGTCATCACACGTCCAATTTTGAAAAAATTCAAACTACCCATTCTACCTAGAACTGCTATGTTGCTCCTGAGTGTTTCCATTGCTATTTTGGCACTCATGTTGATTGGTTCGGTTTACAGCATTGATATGATCTTAAATATTAGCATTTTCCCTCTGCTAATTATTATTTTGCTCACAGAAAATTTTATGGAAACCCAACTCTTTAACAGTCAAAAGGAAGCTTTACAAATCACTTTTGAAACTTTACTGACAGCAGTGCTTTGTTCTTTGATTATCGGCTCAGAAGCTTTACAAAAATTTGTCATTTTGCGCCCAGAGTTGACCTTAGCTGGAGTGGCCTTTATCAATCTAGCTATTGGCAAATACACCGGACTGCGCTTTCTTGAATACATTAGATTTAGAGACTTACTTAGTCAAAACAGTAAATTCAATAAATTTAAAAACAACTCTTCCGATAATGGTTCTCAAGAGGAGGAATAAGCATGTTCATCAACAAAGCCAAAGACCTCTTAGGCATCAATGCTCGCAATGCTCTTTATTTGAGTCGTAGTTCTGGTAAAGCTAAATCCCTAGTGCGCTCTAAATACGCGACGAAAATTCTACTTAAAAATCACAATATCCCCAGTGCAGAGATTTATGGTGTGCTCGCAACCACTGAGGACATTAATGATTTTGACTGGTCTAAATTGGACGGCAACTTTGTGATTAAACCCACCAACGGTTACGCTGGTACCGGTGTAGTACCATTTAGAAACAAAATTGCAGAAAACACATGGGAAGACATGTTGGGTAATAAATGGAGTTTGGCCGATATTAAACTCCACTGCGATGATATTTTGGCTGGTCAATACAGTATTCACGGCAGCAATCACAATGTCATCATTGAAGAAAGAGTTCCAATTCATCCCAAATTACTTAAGTATTCTTACAAAGGTACGCCAGATATCAGAGTAATTGTTTTTAACAGTGTACCAATTATGGCGATGTTACGTTTGCCTACTGAAGAATCTGGTGGTCGCGCCAATCTTGCTCAGGGCGCCATTGCTGTCGGGGTAGATTTGGCCACTGGCATCACCACCTTTGCTCTGGCTCACAAAAGCGAACCTTTACATTTCTTGCCGGGCACCAAAAAGAAACTCAATGGCATCATTATTCCAGAATGGGAAAAAATCCTCGAAACCGCTGTTATCGCCAGTAATGCAGCTGAACTAATTCTCTCTGGAGTTGATCTGTTTATTCATAAAGACAAGGGCCCCATGGTTGTTGAGCTCAATGCCGCTCCTGGACTATCTATTCAAGCTGCCAATCGCGCTGGCCTGCGTCGAAGATTGGAAAGAGTAGAAGATTTGAATATTCAAAACCCCAAGCATGGAGTTAAGGTTGCTCAAGCTCTTTTTGCTAGTGACTTTGCTGCCAAAATTAAAAGCAAAGCGGAATTCCCAGTGGTTTCATTGCATGAAGACATTTTGGTCAAAGGAGACAACAAAGAACAGATTCAAACCTCAGCTTTTCTAAACACAGGACGCTTTAGCAGCGCCATTTCCAAAAATTTAGCTCAAGAATTAGGCCTAATTGATTTGGATGACCTGCTCTGGTTTCAAAATGAACAAGAGGAGGGGAAAGTGCCTGTAGTTGAAGTTACCTTCAAGATGAAGGATCAAAAGATTAAAACCACTATGATGGTGAGCAACAAACTCAACAACAAGCAAGATAAGATTGAGCTGGGACGCAAAGATTTGAAAAACTTTATTATTCGGTTTGATGAATAAAAAGATAAGACCTTTAACATGAGACGCGTTCGACGAAAATTACTAGCTTTTTTAAGCTAACAATCTTTTTCTTACTCAGTGGAGTCGCTGTTTATAAACATAAATTGATGTTTACGTTTATTCATCAGCTCCTCCAATGGTCTCATGTTAAAGGTCTTATCTTTTTAATATAAATATGAAATATGACTAAGCTCAGTGATTTAATCCCACTCAATCTGGAAGAGGAAAAGGCTAAGTTTTTTGCCTCTAATTTCACTTACAATCCTCAATTTATTTATCAAAAAAACACTCCGACTAAAGAGTTGGAGAAATATGGCAAGCCAAAATGGTGGTATTTGTTTCTAGCCCACAAGATCTTGCGCAAATACCTCAAAAACAAGAATCAAATTACTAGCACAGAGCTCTCTAAAAACTTTATCGAAGCAGCTGAACTGGAAAAGATATTAAAAAAAAGATTAGCTGTGTACGAACTTGAGAATAGTTATCAGATTATTTTTTCCAAAAATTTTGTGAGTCGAATTGCCGTCAACAACAGCGACGGACTCATTAAAATTAGTTTGCCAGTCACCATAGAAAAAGAAGAGGTGGAGCATATCATCAACCACGAAATTGACACTCACGTTGTTAGACAGCTAAATTATGAGCAACAACCCTGGTTCAAGAAAAAAAAGAAAAATAAATTTAAAAAATACTTGACCACAGAAGAGGGTTTGGCCGCAATCAATGAGCTCTTGTTGAGCAAGCATCAACTGGCTTATAAGTCAGCCATTAATTATTTGGCGGTCAACCTCGCCTTAAAAAAAGACTTTGCCAGCGTTTTTAAATTTTTTTATGACATTAGTGGCGATCTAGAAAGATCTTGGACTTGGACACTTAAGAAAAAAAGAGGCCTTAGAGACACTAGTCAAAAAGGCGCATTTACCAAAGATTTGGTTTACTTTGAAGGCTTTGTCAAAGTGCTCAACTACTTGCGTAAAAATAACTACGATCCTAGCAAACTGTATTATGGAAAAATTGATCTGCAAGATATCAAAAAAGCCGAAAAAATTGGAGTAACCGGGAAACTAATCTTACCTCAAATCTTTAGCGAAAATCCTCAGGCTTACAAAGAGAGCATTAAACAAATTATCCAAAACAATTTTCTCTAATCTAGATTAGAGAATGCGCTTTAATTTTCTTTCCTTAATGAAAATTTTGAGTTGTTTGATGTCACCATAAATGTGAAGCGTCACTCGGTTGCCAGACTCAAGAGATTGCTTCAAGGCATCGATTTCTTTGGGTACTACTTGGTAAGCAAAATTAGGTTGTTTTTTGGCAACTTGCTTATAAACTAATTCTGCTACTTCACCAATTCGTCTGTTAAAAGTACCGAAACTCATCTCTTTGACCACTGCTTTACTACTCATCATGTCATAAATGGTTAAGCCAGCAATATTTAATTTAGCCATGGCTGAACTAAGCTTATCAATACTAGCGTTAGTGCGATGAGTCGCAGCTCGACTGATCAAGTAAGGCTGACACTGATAAACGTTGGCTAGATTCTTAACCATGCGCTTGAGTGATTCTGGTTCATGAGCATAGTCAACTACTATCTTTTGCTTGGTTGCCTCATCTTCAAAAAGCATCATCCTGCCAAATTCAAAAGGGAAGCGAAATTTAGCCAAAGCTTGTTTGAGAAATTCTTTTTCAAAGAAAATTAGGCCAATGGCCAAAACAACCAGTAGGTTTTCTTTCAAAGCTTGATGATGAGCAAAGAATTTCAAATAAGGAAAGTCATTGAAATTATAAACCAAGCCTTTGTTAAGAGAGTAGACTTCATCCTCCTTGGTGTAAAAAACATCCTTCAGAGCGAATTTATCTTTAATTTTTTCGGCTTGCTTCTTGCTGGTTTTTTTAGTGGTGAAAGCCATGGCCTGAATTTCTTTTTCCAGAATGACCGGCTCACTCAAGCTTTTTTTGGACAGGTCGTTGTCTAGATTGGCCACATAATAGCCTTTTTTGGCTAAATTTCGAAAAATAAATGACTTCATCTCGTAAAGTTCTTTGCGAGTGTCAACCATGCCGTCACCAATGTGGTCAGAGTAAATATTTAAAAGAGCTCCAACTTTATGCTCATAAAGACCAGTGCTAAGCGCCCCACAACTCAAAGAGCTTTCTAAAACTGCAGTAAAATCTTCTGGCTTGAAGCCGTCTTTCAAAAATTGATAAACATATCTCCCTGGCATTACTGTTGGCGCCAAACCTAACTGACGGATTGAGCTTTGGTAATCAGTAATCAATTTTTTATTTTGATAAACACCAGAGGTACTAACATACAAAGTGGTCTGACCAGCAAAATCAAAAAGATGATTGAGCATTAGGGAAGTAGAGGTTTTACCCTTGGTTCCAGTGATCAAAATGGAACGCAATTTTTTGTAGTTTCTTTTCTTGAAATTAAAGTATTCAAGCGAGGCTTTTTGCATGGGAGCATATTATACACAACAAAGCTTAAATTCTCTCTACTTGCAAAGTAATTTCCTCTTTCTTTTGGAAAAGAGATAGTTGTTGGCCGCCAATCACCAAATTATCTTTCTTCAAGGCTATTTTTCTGGCAAAAACAGTCAGCATTGGCTTGCTAAAATCGTGGCGCAGGGGCTTGGAGCGAGAAAATTCAAAAGGCATCACTAAAGACCTAGCTAAACCAGTAGTTTTATCCAAGAAAGATAAAACCAAATTGTCTGAAAATTGGCTAGCACCTGTCAGCTCAGTATTCAAAACCAGTTGTTTTTCTCCACTTAAAGAAGTTTTGACTTTAAAAATAATCATCACCAAACAAAAAAGCACTGCTGCTAAGTTGTAAACACTGGCATAACGCAAAGCAAACAGTAAGCAGAGAAAGCTTAGCCCACCAGCGAACCAATTTGGGTAATCAAGCAAATACAAGGTGTAAATGCGCCAACGTTCTAAAAGAGGTAAATTATCCTGTCCAGCCGCCCTGAGAGTAGGAATAACGATCGATTGACCACGATAGTTATCAGTATTAAAAACTTGACCCTGATAAAAATGCCAAAACTCCAACTGTGCGGGTTTCTCATCACCAATAGGATAATAAAAATTAGGATCTTTAACTCTCAACTTCCAAGCTTGACCGACCGGATAATCAAGATCAGCAAAATTACCATGCAAATTAGTGATTGTCAGATCAATGATCTGCTCGTTTTTATCAAGTAATTCGACTTTAACCAAAGGACTGGCAAAAGTATCACGATGTTCAAATACCAAATTCTTTTTGGCCTGATAAAAAGGTGGGAAGAGCAGGATGAAAATCCTTTTAAGTAAAGTGAAGGACAAATCTCCCACAAATTTACTCAAAAATAAGATAAAAGCAGAGAGATAAAATATACCGATCAATAGCAAAGCCAAAAACAAAGATAGTTTCTTCCACAAAATAGAATTTAAAAAATCTCGAACTGCATCGGCAGTTGGCTCTGGTAAAAGCTCGATCAACTCATCGCCCGCCTCATGAATTATTTCTCTGGGAGGAAGAATGGGAATGATACCTGAGGGGGCTAGGCTCACAGTTGGAGTTATTGTGGGGCTAGGGGTTAGACTACCGCTAGGTTTAGTGCTCAAGCTAACACTAGGACTAGGCGTCAAACTTGGATCTGTAGTGGGACTAGTGGTGGGAGTAGAAGTAGGCGTGGGGGAAGCCGTAGGCCAATACTGCAATTGGATGCGAAAGTAAACTTTTTCCAACACGCTAATGTGCCCAATTTGATCAGTAATGATGAAATCCAAACGAATGTCCGTGTCTCTAGGCAAAATACCTAACTTAATTTCATAGTAACCATTGCCGTCAATATTAGTGGTGTAAATTTTGTCAGTATCGCCTGGAACTATCACTGTTAATTTCACACTACTATTTGGTTCGCCGTTGGCAATGAGAGTTGGTTCGTTGGCTGTCGCATCGTCTTTGAAAATAATAACTGGAGTACTAGACACAACTGAGCCAGCAGAAATATTAACACCGGTGTCACCAATTTTAGTCAGAGTGAAATTGGGAGCCAAAGTATCAATTCTAAAATCCCAAGTGTCTGAGTGGGCGCTAAGGCCGGCATAATCAACTGCGGCTACTTTCCAAGTGTAAGAATTATCACTCAAAGAATTTTTTGGGGTAATAGTATAAATGCCTTCCAAAGAATCATAAGTCAAGGTAAAAATACTATTCTCTGTATTAGTCAGAGGAAGATTATTGTAGTAGATGTTGCCATTAAGATAGAAAACATAGTGTGACAGACCCATATTGTCAGTCGCTTCATACCATTTGAAGCTGGGAGTATTATCCCCCAGTAAAGAGCCATCACTCGGCTCAATTAAGATCGGCACAGACGGTGGAGTAGTATCGGGAATTGTGGCAAAAACACCGACTTCACTAGCCATAGCTAATGGACGAATTGCCAAGAAAAACAAAAGAATTGCAAAGAGTTTAAAGCTCTTTAGAAGTGTCATTAGGCTCCTCATCGACTTTTTCTTCAGCAGAGCTTGAGTTGGAAGAGTCAGAGTTGCGACGCTTTTTGAGCGAAAGAATTATAATGGTCACTATCAGCAAAGTGATTAGAGTGGCCAAAATTAGTTTAACTGGAATTAAAAATAAACCAGCAGTAGCAGTCATTATTTGACCTTGACTACCATAGCTGGCCTCAGCCACTGCCTTATAATAACCAAGTCCCCAAACCCTGTTCCAAACTCCAGCAAAGCTTCTTTCACTTTTGGGGAAAATATTCTTGGATTCAGTTTCTATATTGGCCACTTGCTTGCCAAACATGTTGTAAACTTTCACCACAGGCTGAGTGTTAATGTGAATGTCTGATTGATTGTCAATGTTGAGGGAAAAATCCACCGGACCATTTTCCAAAAATTTGGGCCAATCAAAACGGCTGATGTAGGCCTCTTCGCTAATCGGTCCGTTCACGATGACATAAAGCAAAGTGCCAACCCTTTGGGAAATACCTGAACCAGAGCCCGCTTCAGCCTCACTGGCATTGAGTGGTCGATGATGAATCATCGCGTAGTGACCTCCAGGCAAAGCATCTTCTGGTACTTCAATTAAAACATTAACTGTTGCCACTTCTTCACTAGCCAGCTTGTGTTGGGCTGGAGCCAAAGTTAGCCATGAAGCTAGACTCCAACGATTGTCTACTTGGTTTGAATCAACTGCTACTGGAGTTGAGCCATCACTAGCCACAATAAAATCAGTTGCAGCACTTTCTAAAACTACAGTTTCCAAAGAACCATTGCGCACCTTTAATTGCACTTGTTTTTTTTCACCAGGATTTAAAGCAATACTAAAATCATCACCCAAGCGCACTGGAGTGGCAGTCAAAGACATGGTGCTAGCAGCTGCAATTTGGCTCAAAGAGACTGAGGTAAAAAATAAAATAAAGAAAAGGCTTGTAAAAATTTTCATAGGGCAGTGTGATTTCATATTTCTTTCAAGTTAAAAAGTTGCCGAAGCAGTGTAAACCAAGTAGTTTTCATAATCACCAGCAGCGTTGGTTGCAGCTGGAGCAATGCGATAGCAAACATCAACCACGTCGCTTGCAGCAACAGTTGATCTGCTGTAAATAGTCTGCACCTCTTCAGATTCAGCTAAATCAGCGAATTGCTTGGCAGAAAAAGTCCTAGCACTCTCATTGTAAGTAAAAGCTGCAGTTAAACCACCAGTTACTGGATGCAAGCTATAACCAAAACCAGGATCGTTGGCAGCATCAGTCCAATCAGCAGAAGTTGTATGAGTCGCCCCAGTTACACTTGCATCCACGATACAAGTGATACTAGCAGAACCATCGCCAGCACAAGCATTAGCACCACGCCCAACTTGATCGTTCTCAGCAGCAGTTACTGCGTAACCACCAATAGCATTGGTGGTCACTGTCAGTCTCTGAGCAGCATCAACAAAAGAACTAATTGTCAAAGCTCCAAAAGGCACGGTTAAAGCAGTGGTGGTTACGTCAGTGGTTATTCCACAAACTGAAGTGCCTGAGTTAACTCCAGCTACTGTAAAAGTAAGTTGTGGAGCAATAGAAGCCGAAACTTTCACCGCGTCAACTACTCCCACTTTAGTCACGGTTTGGTCAATCACTGTGCCACCAGTGTCACGATGTTGAATAATTACCGAGTAGGTATCAGCCTGACCCAAAGTGTGCACGTCACCACTATCCTTGGGAGCTGGATTGATCAAATCAGAAATTACAAAAGCATCCTCAGTAGTTCCATCAAAAACTGTTCCTACCGCACCAACGCCAGTGTAGGCGCACTCGAACACATGATAATTAATTCCGTCAATAGTTTCAGAAGCAGTTTGTGCCGGAGT
>DITI01000040.1:17744-21072 GCA_002422765.1 Candidatus Pacebacteria bacterium UBA6188
TGGAACTAAAATACGAAAATCTCCAGCTTCTAAAGCACTAATCGTAGTCAAACGCACTGTTAAAGTCGCTGACTGACTAGCATAAACCCCCAAATCATCAGCTACGTCACTAGCATCCAAACCAGCAGTTAAGTTGAAAGTATCATCATCTCCATCATCAATGGTAGTACCAACAGTATATTCAGTGTCATTAATCAAGACTGTGTCGCGATTCTGTAATTGTAAAACTGAAACTGAAGGGTAGTTTGTGGTATCGATAGTTACCAAAGAGGAACCTGTAGTCTGAGTCCCTTCCAAAGCGCTTTTGAAGGACAATCTAGCATTACTTAAAGTAGCTGAAGCATTTGTAAATTCTCCAGATCTAACCAAACGGTTTTTAGCTGCCAAAGCGGTTAAAAAAATCAAGGTAAACAATAATAAATACTTTTGCCAGTTCTTAGTCATTATTTAAGAATAAACTGTCCTGACTATTCAAGTCAACAGGAATTAGCCTATTTCTTCAAAGATTTGCTCAAAATACTAACAATCCACGACAAAAAAGGTAAAAGCAAAGCAATAAACAGTAGAGAAAAGGGTAGAGCAATCACTCTTTTTTGCAAAATGTCATCACCAACTTTAAGTTCTAGATCATAAGCCCCAATTAAAAAGCTTTTTTTGTAAATAAATTTAGAGCGCAATTTTTCATTGACAAATTTTTCCTTTTGCGCCGCAAAGTTCTCACCAGCGGCAGTTTTCACCTCTTCGCTCTCAACTAAAAGCTCTAAGGCCTTCAGATCTGCTTCTGACATTGCTCTGACCAATCTTTTGTTGCCAGCCAAAACCATATCTGGATAAAGCTGATAAATTTCTACTTCTTGATTGGGCCAATGACTAATTTTAATGTGTCCTTCTATAGGAGTGGCGTTAAAACCAATGTTTTTGACTAAAGCCGAAAAACTAAAGCCCGTAAAACTATCTACCACTTTGGGTAGGAAAAATTGTTCGATGGTGAGTTCGCCACGATTTTGTTCATCGCCATTGATTAATAAGACCACATTACTGGCCACTACGGCTGAAATTAAAGTCTCTTTGGCTGAAGCGCTAGCGAAGGAAAGCTGTTTGGCTTGAAATAAAATCGATAAATAACGCTCTTCATATTGAGCTTCCGAAGGTAAAGCGATTACAAAATTAAGGGCTAATTCCTCTCCTGGTTTAATAGTAAAACTTTTACCCCATTTACTACTATCTCCATCCAAATTAAGGTAGGCGAAATCACTTTTTTGCTCAAGTAACACTTTGCCCAATTTCTCATCAGTGTGAAAGTCAACTAGTGCTGGGGTGATGTCTAAAGTATATAGACCTTCATTTTTGAGTTTAATTTGATGGTTGATGCCTGCTCCTGGTTTAACTGATAAATAAGCTACGGGTGGATAAATTTTTAAATCAAGAGCTGAAGCTGCCTGAACCTGAATAGGCGAGGAGATGGCAACAAAAAAGAGAACTAATAAAAACTTTAAAAACATATTTTAATATCCTGGCACCGCCACAAAAACAATACTAGTTTGATAATTGCCAGCCGCCTGCGAACCAGGCATGGAAGCCTTGTAAGTCACCGTCGCTGTGCGATCAAGAGCTACATTGGTAGAGCCCATGATTTCCTGCATACTTTCACTGGCTTCATTATTGGCAAACTGACGGAAGTAATTACTATTTAGAAAATCACTGGCAGCATCATCACCACTGACATTAAAGCCAAAACCAGCCTGACTAGGATTGGTCCAAGTAGCAGCCACTGTCTCGTCACAGTCGCTGGCGTCGCAAGTCGTATCGGGAATCGTTTCTGTGCCAGAGACTACTTTGAGCGGATGATTTTCAAAAGCATAGACACTATAACCACTTGCTCCATTAGTGGTGATGTTAAGAGTGTGTGAGTCAGTTTTAAAGCTGCCGGCAAAAAGTTCGCCCAATTCAATGTTTAACTTAGAAATGTTAAAAACAAAATAATCTATCTGGTAAATATATTGAAAACCACTGCCAATAAAATAGCTCGTGCTTCCGTATTGACCATAAGGACCAACCGCCAAACCACCCATAGTGTCAGAAAGGAGATAAGAATCGCCAGTTCTTTTGCCTGAAGACATGTTAAAGTTGCCAAACTGAATCTTGTAAGACTGAGATTCCATGTTGTCCGCTTCGACTCTAGCTTGAAATAAAAACGCAAATAAACCTGTCAACAGAAATAAATAGAAAAATCTAATTGAAATTCTAATCATGCTGGCTAATTTCTTTTTCCACTTCCTCAATTAAAGTTTTTTCTTGACAATCAATTTGTCTCACTAAAATGTTTAAGTCTTGTTTGAGCACTTTAACTTCACCTTCAATGGCTGCTTTGTTTTTTTCCGGAAAACTAAGTAAAAATTCAAGCATTGGCAAACGCCTATTGATTAGGGAAGATACAAATTCCGCCACTGCCACATCATCACTCTTGGCTCGCATCAGCTCTCTTGCTTCAGCATCAGCCAATAAAGAGTTGCGATAAACTCGCTCGTACTGATTTTTGGCAAACAAATAGAAAACTGTCACTACTGGCAAAGCTATTAGATTAGAAATTTCAGCCATGGTCAATCTGAACTCGCTACTAACCGCAATACTCAAGCTGAAATGAAACACCATCACCTCTAAAGCCGTCAACAAGGCAATTTTATTGGGTGCCACCAGCGCTAAAAAGAAAAGCTGGATAAAGGTCAAAGCAAAAAAAGGAGAATTAAGTGAACCGCTCGCTCCGGTTAAAAGCAAAAAGGCAAAATTTAACAAAGCCAAATTGGCTGAAGAATTTTCTGGCAAAATCAAATAAAAACGACCGCGTTGTCTTTTTTGTATGATCAAATAAAGCGCACTCACCAAGGCGAAAGCTTGTAGCGCATAACGGTTAAGCAAGGGCACCTGCAGATAAAGGTAGGCCCCGAAAACACTCATCGTCAATAAAACCGCATATTTAATGGCAGGCATATAAAATCAAAATAAAGTATAGAGTAATTCCCTCAGATTGACTATTGTCTTTTCCTAAACTTGCCCTTAAAATAACTCCCACTTCACAATTTTATTCTTATAGAATAGAATTCTTCAGCGTCTAGAGGAAGTACAGAAAGCAAGAAAGTTTTCTTTCTTTTTTTTGTTTGCTGGACCAACAATGATCTTTAACAAGTAAACAGCCAATTGGAAATAATTATAGTGATAGAAAGTGTGCAAGGATTTTTCCTTTTTAGGAAAAGTCCGTCAATTTTTTAAGTAAATCAAATTAGTTTTTATAGAGCTAATCAAACTTTTTTTAAGAGTTTGATCCTGGCTC
>DITI01000062.1:0-3059 GCA_002422765.1 Candidatus Pacebacteria bacterium UBA6188
CGATAGCTCAGTTGGCTAGAGCGCTGCATTCGCATTGCAGAGGTCAGGGGTTCGACTCCCCTTCGGTCCACAACAACTAGCAACTGTCGCCACAAACTAGGGTTCTCCAGAATAAAAGACTGTGTTTTCCCACCTCACTCCAAATTTTCCTTCTAGGTAGATTCCTGGCTCGATAGTCAGCACCATGTTTTTAAGCAATTTGTTTTGATTGGTTTTGTAAATTGATGGAGGTTCATGAATATCGATGCCAAGACCATGGCCGGTGGTGTGAATGAACTTTTTTTCATAACCGGCTTGCGTGATGGTTTGACGACAAGCTTGGTCAAGATCAGCAGCTTTAAGGTTGTTGTTTTGCAGTAATTTTTCAGTTTTTTGGTAGGCTTGTTTAACTAGTTTTAAAATTTTTTTAAATTGTTGCTCTTTTTGTTTGGTTCTCTCGCGGCGGTCGGTTTTTGTTTTGAAAAAAATAGTTCTAGTCATGTCAGCACAGTATTCTTGATACTTAGCTCCAGCATCAAGCAAAACCACACTTCCACTCTTGAGTTTTTTCTGACCAGCTTGATGGTGAGGTAGAGTAGAGTTTTCGTCAAAAGCGATAATGCTTTGAAAAGCCAAATCACAGTCAGAGTGTTGGCGGATGTTGTTTTCTAGTGTTTTTTTGACCTCCAGCTCACTTTGGCCAACTTTAAGTTCTTGGATGGTTTTTAGTATAGCTAGTTTAGTAATGCGCTGGGCAGTTTTGATTTTTTTTAGTTCTAAGTCATCTTTTTGCCAGCGTAAACGCCATATTTTCTCTTTATTTAAGCTACTAATTTTGAAATTGCCTATTTTAGTAATACTGCGAAACTCTTCAACGTTGAGGTGTTCTAGATCTAGAAAAAGCTCTTTCAACTGTAATTCTTGAGCTAGATTTTTGAGATGTTGACTGATTTTTTCAGCGCTAACACCAAAGTAAGTTTGTCCACTGAAAGCTTGAGGAACGGGTAAAAAATTTTGCAAAAAAAGACAAGAAGCTTGTTGGCTAATTAGGAGAAAAGCAGCTCTTTCTTCAGGCACACTATTAACAAAAGAGGAGAAATAAAAAATGTCGCTGTTTTTGGATAAAAGGATAGCCTGATGATCAGCAAGGGAAGCTTGAATTTTTTTGATTCTCTTTGCGATATAAGAAACCATAAGCTAATAAAAAGTTTAACCTATTTGTCTAAACTACTCAAAGAACGAATAGTACTGATGACATAGTTACCATTTTTATCAGCAAAAGCTACCACTAGGCATTGCAAGTCCTCGTAAAAATCACTTACGAGTACTTCTTCACCAGCGAAATCTTGAAAACTGGTATTTTTATCAAAGCTGAAGCTTAATTCTTGCTCTCCAGAGCGGGGATTGATTTTAACATCACTTCTTCCCAAGCTAGAAATCGAACCCACAGTAATGATTTTTGTCTTAGGACTGAAGTCTTTTTCGTAGACCATGATTTTTTTGATCTTGAGATTGTCATCAACTATTTCACCATAAACTCCAACCCAATTGTCCACGGCAATATCAGCTACGCCAATATCTTTGCCGGCTTTTTGCATGGAAATGTCTTCTTCCAGAGGAATGATCTTGTTGCCGGCGTAATTACTGACAGTCAAAGTTTCTTCACTGACACGTAAAACCTTGGCAAGATAAGCCCTTTGTGAGCGTAAATTGGCGCCCATGGTGCCGAGTTCAGTTTTCTTCTCTTGAATTACTTTCTTAATGTTGTCAATGGTGCTGGCGCTTTCAGAGCTATCTTGCTTGTCTTGAGCCAGAATAGGATTGACACTAGCTAGCAAAAAAAGGCCACTAAGTACCAAGCTAGTTAGAAATTTTTTATGATTCATCTTTTTCTTTGTCTTCATAGATGACAGTGCGTTGTTTGCTAACCTGCTTGCCATCTTCATTAATACTGTTGATTTCAATTAAGTTGCCACCCAAATTGAGTTTAACTTTGAGGGAAAAGTTACCAGATTCATCGGTGTTGCTAATACTCTCCACATCGTTAACTAAGATCACGACAAAACTATTGGGAGTGGCACTACCAGAGACAATTAGCTCTTCATTGCTGGTGAAAAGATCTTCTTCTGGGCTATTAATCACCAATTCAGGATCTTGAATGATGGCTGAAGTGGTGCTGGTTTGGTTGTTGATCAGTTGATCGGTAGTGTTGTTTTCACCGGTTTTGGCGTTTTCAGAATTTTGATAAATGCCAAAAGTGATCATCAGGCCAAGAGTAATGCCGACAAATATTGCTAAAAGAATTTCTTTTCGCATAAATTAAAAGACGAAGCAGATAAAGCTTCGGGAGAGAGTATCCTATGCTAATTATACACAAAAGTCAAAGTTTGATGAGTTTTGACAGTCTGGATTCCTGTGTTACCATAAGAGACAAATATGCAAATTACTTATCATGGTCATTCTTGTTTTAAGCTTAAGGGAGAATTGGGGAGTGTAGTGATGGATCCTTTTGATGATAAGGTGGTGGGTGTTCCACTTAGTCGACTCAATGCCGAAATTGTGACTATTTCTCACAATCACGATGATCACAATGCTAAGGAGAAGGTTAAGGGTACCAGCAAGAGAGAAAAGCCTTTCGTTATTGATTTTCCAGGGGAATATGAGGTTGGAGGCATTTCTGTTTTTGGCACCAAGACCTATCACGATCAAGTGCAAGGAGCAGAAAAAGGCAACAATATTGTTTTTAAGGTTTTAATTGATGGATTATCTGTTTGCCATTTGGGAGATCTGGCTCATCAACTAGATGAGAAGCAACTTGATGCCATTGGCATGGTCGACATTTTATTCTTACCAGTTGGCGGACCTTTTTCTTTGATGACTGATGAAGCGATTAAGGTGGCTAACGCCATTAGTCCCAGCATTCTCATTCCTATGCACTATAGCGATAGTGATTACCCAAGCGACACGAGAGTCAAAAACTTAGAGCAATTTATTCAGAGCTTTGGAGTTTCTCCAGAACCAGAAGATAAATTGATTATTGAAAAAGATCGCTTGCCTGAAGAAATGCAATTAGTAGTCTT
>DITI01000062.1:3068-14789 GCA_002422765.1 Candidatus Pacebacteria bacterium UBA6188
GTTTTGGCGGCTATTTTGATTGATAAAGACGCGATGATCAAGGTTTCAGAAATTCTCAAACCTGATTCTTTTTATAGTAAAGCTAACCAAGTGATTTTTTCAGCCATGTTGGAGCTTTATGACAAGCGCATGACGATTGACGTCATTACTCTCAAGGATCAGCTCACCAAAGACAAAAATATTCGTACTGCTGGTGGTGTTTCCACTATTAGTCAACTTTCCAACTTACTTTCAACTGCAGCCAATGTAGAGAATTACGCTTCAATGGTCAAAGAGAAGTATGTTAAGAGAGAATTGATCGCCTTGTCTAATGAAATGGGTAGCTTGGCTTTTGATGAAAGCAAAGAAGTTAATGAGATTTTGGATACCGCTGAACAACAGGTGATGGCCATTTCTCAGACTCATGCTCGTCGTGATTTTTTTCCGATCAAACAAACTTTAGTTGAAAGTTTTGATCGCCTCGACGAATTGCAAAAGAGCGGAGGAGAGTTGCGCGGTTTACCCACTGGTTTTGCTGATTTAGATCACATGCTAGCTGGTTTGCAAAAATCAAACTTAATTATTTTGGCCGCTCGCCCTGGTACAGGAAAGACGGCTTTTGCAGTTAATATTGCTCAATATGCAACCATTGTTGCCAAGAAAAAAGTGGGCATTTTCTCTCTGGAAATGAGTAGAGAAGAGTTGGTTGATCGTTTGTTGGTGGGTCAGGCTGACATTGATGCTTGGAAGCTCAAAACAGGTCGTTTGTCTCAGGAAGATTTCTTGAAAATATCTGATGCGATGGGCGTTTTAGCCGAAACCAAGCTTTTTATTGATGATACTCCAGGACTCAGTATTTACGAAATGCGCACCAAAGCGCGTCGTTTAATGATGGAACAAAACATTGATCTTTTGGTAGTCGATTATTTGCAGTTGGCTCATGGTCAAAATCGCGAGAATCGCGTCCAAGAAGTGGGTGAAATTTCTCAAGGTCTCAAGAATATTGCTCGTGAACTCAAAATTCCAGTTTTAGCTCTGGCCCAATTATCTCGTGCTGTTGAACAGCGCGGTGAAAAAGCTCCACAACTTTCAGATCTACGTGAATCTGGTTCGATTGAGCAGGATGCTGATGTGGTAATGTTTTTGTACCGCAAAGATGATGACTTACGCGAATCGGTGACATTAAAAATTGCCAAACATCGTAATGGTGGTCTAGGTGACGTAGAGCTTTACTTTAGAGGTGATCGAGTCAAATTTTTTGGAATGGAAAACCGTCGTCACTAAAAATTAAGATTAGCGCCTCAGAGCAATTATTTGGCGCTGACGCCAAAGAGCAAGTAAACCAAGCCTCCAGAAAGAAGTAGAAACATAGTGAAAAAACCAAGGTTCGCCTTGAGTTTTTTACTGGACATATCTGAATTAGGGTTATCTACACTGACAATAATAATCAAGGCAATGACAATCCAAATTCCTCCGCGCACCACAATTGACCAAATGCTGTCGACAGCAAAAGCTTTGATCACTAAATCACGAATTGCATCCATGATTTAAATATGACCGATTTTTGGTGGCTGAGCAAGTAGACAATAGCCATCATGTGTTAAAATATGCGCCTAATGCTAGGAACCCAACTCGATCCTCACCAAATCATAGTAGTTGCTGATTTTGATGGTACTTTTACCAAAAAAGAAATCGACGGCAAGAAAACCTCGGCTCTCATGACTGTTTTACAGGATGAGAAATACCTGGGTGTAGCTGGTAAAGCAGATTGCCAAGCTCTTTTTGAACATTATTATCCAATTGAACTTGATCCTAACTTAAGTGAAGCAAATAAGAGTGCTCTGATGCAAGAGTGGTGGGAGAAAACCTATGCGGTTTTTAAAAGAGAAAAAGTTTCTAAAGAGATGTTCTTGGAAGTTTGTGATTCGCCATTTTTACAGTGGCGAGATGATTTACTGACTTTTCTCCAATTGTTAAATCACAAATCAATTCCTTTAATCATTTTTTCGGCTGGAGGGTTTGGCAAACTTGCTATTGAGTATTTGCTTGATAAGGCAGGAGTTTTGACCGACAATATTCAGGTTTTTAGCAATCAGATAATTTTTGATCAAGATGGCTATTTCCAAGAGCCAGTTCGACCGATTGTGCACATTGCCAATAAAACTGGTGCTTTTTTGGTCAAGAATCAATTGATTGAGGCAAAGCCAGCTCGTCGCCAATGTTTGGTGATTGGTGACACCCTAGAGGACGCCAACATGGTTCAAGGTATTGATTTTGATTTGGTTTATAAAATAGCTTTTAGTGATTATCATCAAGACCACTTCCAAGAAAAATTTGATTTAGTTCTGCCAAAAACTGGCTCATATCAGCCAATCATCGACTTGCTTGATTGAACTTGAAAATAAGGTAGAATATACTTCATCTAAAGTTAGTCTTTTAGCCGAGATGGCGGAATTGGTAGACGCGTAGGTCTCAAAAACCTATGAAGGCAACTTCATGAGGGTTCGATTCCCTCTCCCGGCACATAGTCCTCATTCATCTTATGCTACCAATCATTCTTGATTTGCCATTTTTTCGTCTAAAATCACTAACATTGCTGGTTTTCTTAGCTCTCTTTTTTTCAGCCTTTATTTTTTGGCGCAAGGGTAGAGAAGAACATTACAACACTTTTGAGATTTTTGACGCTTTTTTACTTTCTGGACTTTTTGGTTTTTTGGCAGGCAGACTGGCTTTTATAGTTTTTCACTGGTCACTTTTTTCAACTAATATTTTTCAAGTCTTTAATATTACTGGCAGACCAGGCAATGAGCCCTTAATTGCTTTGACAGCGGCCATTTGGTATCTTTACCGCTTAGCTAGCAAAAACAAATGGGATGCTTTTGAAATTTTAGACTTTTATGTGACAGGGATTAGTTTGGGAATGATTTTTATCTACGCTGGTTTTTTCTTGGACGGGAGTTATGGCGGCACCTTTACCAAAATGCCTTGGGGAGTGATTGCTCTTGGTACTTTTGAAAAAACCCATCCCACTCAACTTTACTCTCTATTTTATTATCTATTTGCTTATATTTACTTGAGTAAAATGGAATATAGTTACCGCACCTTAGAATGGTACCGCAGCGGCAAAAAAACCGCTCAATCTGGTTTTTTATTTAGTACTTTTTTGATTTTTACTGCTCTTTTTCATTTGGTGACTGGGCCGAGCCGATTGCCTAGTTTGTTTTTTAATGGTTTAGTTTTGGATTATTTTGTTTATTTCTTGGTCTTGGTTTTTGGTTTGGTTTTACTTTACAGAAGATCTGGTAGGTCTTTCAAGCTTTTTACAAGGCATAAGTCATGAAGCTAGAAGTTTTATTTGAAGACCAAGACGTGTTAGTAATCAACAAGCCAAGTGGCCTGGTGGTTAATAGGGCAGAGACAGTCAAAGAAAAAACCCTTCAAGATTATCTAGTAGAAAAGTTTGGCGAAGCTTATTTCCAAGCTCCTTTTTGGGAGGCAAAAAATGATCATCAAACGATGATTCCAGCTGATTTTGTGAGTGATTTTGGTGATCCGCTAACCATTTGGCAGGAAAGGTTAGGCATCGTGCACCGTTTGGATAAGGATACTAGTGGCGTTTTACTTTTAGCCAAAAATCCTGGTTCATTACTCAATCTTCTATCTCAATTCAAAAAACGCCAAACCAAAAAAACTTACTTGGCTTTAGTGCATGGTAAATTAAGTCAAAAGAGTGGAGAAATTAACGCCCCTTTGGGTCGCAGTCCTCATAATCGCCTCAAGTTTTCCGTTGATAATGATGGGCGCCAAGCCCTTACTCGCTATAACATGCAGCAAGAATATGATGCTTTAAATCCAGAGACACTAGCTTTAGTCGCTCAAACTAGCAAAATTAAAGCCAAAAAAATTCAAGAACTTTACCAGGCTGGATTTTCACTAGTCCAATTACAGCCCCAGACTGGCCGCACACACCAGATCAGAGTCCATATGGCAGCTCTACAACACCCTTTAGTTGGAGATCAGCTTTATTCTGGCAAGAAAAGAAGCAAACTCGATGCTTTTTGGTGTCAGCGTCAATTTTTGCACGCTTTATCTTTGGAATTTACCCATCCAAGAAGCCAAAAACAACTCAAAATCGAAGCCCCCTTGGCAAAAGATTTGCAGGATGTTATAATAAAACTTAGTTAACAATTAGATAAGAGTGCGAAAAGACGTTTAGTTTTTCGTATTCCCAAGCAACAATCCTGATTCACTAAATCAGGGGGATACCAAGCGAATAGGAAAAAGTAGACGTCTTTTTTGTTTTAAGGAGCTAAATCTATGCAGTTTACAACAATTTCTTTCCCTGGTGACCAGGCTAAGTACATTACGCCCACTTGGGATCAGCTTGATGAGCTTACCCTACAAATTGCTAAACAAATTAAAGTCAAAGCTGAAAATTTTGACTTAGTAGTTGCTCTAGCCAAGGGTGCTTGGCCCATGAGCAGGTCATTGGTAGATTATTCTCAGATCAAAGAACTAGCTAGTTTGGGAGTTAAATTTTACAAAGGTATCAATCAACGTTTAAGCGAACCAAGTGTCTATCAGGAGTTACCAATTGAAATAAAAAATAAAAAAATTCTTTTATTTGATGATGTGGCTGACACTGGTGAATCACTACGTTTTGCTAAAGATTACTTGTTACAAAAAGGAGCCAAGGAAGTCAAAGTGGCAACCCTACTTTACAAGCCTTGGTCAGTAGTTGAGCCAGATTATTATGGAGCGACAACTGAAGCTTGGATAATTTTTCCTTTTGAACGACGAGAAATGATTGATCTTTTAGGAAAAAGCTGGACCAAGCAAGGCCTTGATCAAGAAAATATCCTCAAACGCTATCAACAGTTAGGTTTTATGGAGGTTTATAGAAGTGTCTGTTGAAGTTATTGATTTAACTAGAATCAAAGCCGAACAAGCAGCTCGAACCGAGCGCCGTCTTAATTTGCAAGATGCCTTTGCTGAAATTTCACATTTAGTAGTAAACACTGGCACCCACATGAAAGCTGAGGCAGCGGCCACCATTGCTGCTAATCTGGTTAATCCCAACATTAGACTTGATTCTGATCGAGTAATTATTCAACCCTCCAAAAAAGAAGAGCCGACTAGCCTGTGGGCAAGACAAGTTTCTCGTTTCAAGGCTAAGACAGCTAGAGAAGAATATGTTGCTGATCAAATGGATGATCCTAATTTCTTTTTTGCACAACTAGCCAACGTGGTTTTCTATGGAGCAGACATTAACGCTTTCACAGAAGATCCTGAAACCGGCCTGGTAGTGCCGAGCCATAAGAAGGCTAGAGAATTTCCTGTGACTTTGCCAGAGTCAGAATATGTTAAGTTGCGTGACAAACTTTATAGACACTACGTTAATCCGCCGGGTGGGAAGGTAAGGGTAATTTGGGATATTTCAGCCTCAACTATTAATGGGCGCAACCATGACTTCACTGATTTGGTTGAAGTTATAGCCGATCCTTTAGATGCTGAGCTTTTGGAAATTTATCTAGCTCAAGCAGTAGCAGATGGTAAAATTCTTAATTCCAATACTCATTTAGCAGCTTTTGAAATGCTGTGTGAGAGTCATAAAATTAAAACCACGTCGAGGTTGCCTTACGAATTGAGAAGAAAAGGTTACAAATTTGCTGACTTCCGTCAATCGCCCAAGCCAGAAGAATTATTGGCGATCAGACGCTCTATCAATAATAATCAGCCAGTTTACGTGGCTTAAAGTTTGGGTTAGAATCGCTCTTATGTTTAAAGCTGCGTTCCACTTCCAGCTCTCCTACGCCACTCTCTAACGGCAATTTTTCTTACGGCCATTTTTGGGCAATTTTTTTGTGCTTTTTACTAAAAAGCTCTATTATTATTTTAGATAGAAAGATTTATTAGACATGAAAACTAGAGAACACAAGTTAGACTTATTATTAGCGATTTATATTACTTCGATTGTGGCAGCCGAGTTAATGGGAGCCAAAACTTTCCCATTGTGGATTTTTAATGCTTCAGTGGCAATTTTTACTTTGCCGATTACTTTTATTATCAATGACGTGGTGACCGAGGTGGAGGGTCGAGCTAGAGCCTTGAGCTTTATGCGTAGCACCTTTCTAATTTTACTTTTTTTACTAGCTTTTAATTTGTTGGCAATTAGTTTGCCACCTAGTAGTAGAGCAGCGGCTTTTGAACCGGCTTACCAGACTATTTTTTCCAAGTCTTTGCGCATTACCATTGCTAGCTTAACTGCGTTTTTTGTGGCTGAACGCCTCGATATTTATATTTTTAGTAAAATTCGAGCGCGTTTGAAAAATAGTGGCTTGTGGTTGCGTAGTAATGTGTCAAATATTGTTAGTATGTTTTTTGACACCAGCATTTTTATGTTTTTGGCTTTCTTCGAACCAGGCAACGCTAAATTTGTCTGGTCTTTGGTTTTGCCATACTGGGGACTAAAATGTCTTTTCTCGATGGTAGAAACCCCAGCGACTTATTTAGCTGTTAATTGGCTCAAGAAATCAAAATAATTTTATTAAAATTTTAAAGGAATCAAAAAAATGAAAAGCAATACTGATAAAAATAACAAAGATCCAATATTCGAGCTGGTCAAAAAAGAAGAGCAGCGCCAAAAAGAAATGATTGGTCTCATTCCTTCAGAGAACCATAGTTCAGAGGCAGTGCGCAGTGTTTTATCTTCTTGTTTATCTAGTAAATATGCCGAAGGTTATCCTAAACGTCGCTACTATGAAGGCAATCAGATTATTGATGAGATTGAAATTTTGGCTCAGGAACGACTCAAAAAATTATTTGCTGTTCCGCACGTTAACGTGCAACCTTATTCTGGTTCACCAGCCAATTCGGCGGTTGAATTTGCGCTTTTAGAGGCCGGTGACGTGATGATGGGTTTATCTTTAAGTAGTGGTGGTCACTTAACTCATGGTCACCCCAAAGTGACTTTCTCTGGTCGTTATTTCAAATCTGTGCAATATGGTTTGGACCAAAATGCTCGCATTGATTATGAGCAAGTTCGTCAATTAGCTTTGGAACATCGACCTAAACTGATTGTTGCTGGCACTACGGCTTATCCTTTTACCCTGGATTTTCAAAAATTTGCAGCGATTGCAGATGAAGTTGGAGCCTATCTTCTGGCCGATATTTCCCACATTACTGGTTTGGTCGCTACTGGAGAGCATCAGAGTCCTGTGCCTTATGCGCACGTGGTGATGTCAACCACTCACAAAACTTTTCGTGGGCCACGTGGTGCCATGATCATGGTGACAGAGAAAGGTTTGGCCAAAGACCCAGATCTGGCTGATAAAATAGACAAGGCAGTTTTTCCAGCCTTACAAGGCGGACCCCACAACGAAACTACAGCAGCCATTGCCATTGCTGCTGCTGAAGCTTTGCAGTCAGAATTTAAGCAATATGGCAGACAAATTCGTCTCAACGCCTTAACCTTAGCCAAGGCTTTGCAAGATGCAGGTCTCAAATTAGTAGGCGATGGCACGGACAATCATTTGTTACTCATAAATTTGACGCCTTTTGGTGAAGGATTTGGTACGCAGGTGGCTTTTGCCTTGGACGTAGCTGGTATTTATGCCAATCGCAATACTATCCCCAATGAACCCTGTTCACCTTTCTATCCTTCTGGCTTACGCATCGGCACGCCACTGGTAACCACCAGAGGTATGAAGGAGCCAGAGATGACAAAAATTGCTCAATGGATTGGGCGGGTAGTAGACCATATAAAAACCGAACAATTGCCAGCTGATCAGGCTCAACGTCGTAGCTTTTTACAAGATTTCAAAAAACGCATGGTCAAAGACGAAGAACTATTAAAAATTAGAGCGGAAGTAAAGGAATTAGCCAGCACTTTCCCGCTCTTTGCTTGGTAATTTGTCTGGTAAAATGACTAATATATTAATTCTTACTTTTTAAAGACAGGTCGTTGAAGAGCTGAATATTGATAATAAGCGTTAAACATGTTTCTAAACAGCGATTTCACCGAGTGAGAAGAAGATTGTTAATTTAAATAAGCAAGAATTTTTAGTCGAACGTACCTGAATTTAAAAAGTAAGAATTAATATGACTCTAATTTTTAACGGTGAGCAACTGGCCAAGCGCAAAGCCTTAAAGCTGAAGGCGAAGGTTTTGGCCTATCAAGCCAAGGGTATTCAACCCAAAATTGCGGCGGTTTTTTTCAAGGAAGATCAGGCTAGTGCTCTTTACACAGCTCTTAAAAAACAAAGCGCTGAAAATCTCGGCATTGCCTACCAAGCCAAGGCTTTTTCTTTTGCTGATAAAGTCGAATTAATTCAAAGTCATCTCGATGACTTAAGCGCTGATCCAAACATCACTGGTATCATCATTCAAAAACCCTGGACCAAGAAATGGTTGGAAGCGGTGCCAAATGGTGACTTTGCTAGTTGGTGGTCCAGTTTGGTGAGTCATATTGCGACCAAGCAGTCTCATGGCGTCAATAAAGATGTTGATGGTTTGGCTCCAGCCACTTTGNNCTGCTCGGGCAGTCTTGTCTATTTTGAAAGATTATCGTGAACAAGTTGACCCAGACTTTTCCTATTTAACTCAAAAAATTCTCATTATTGGTCAGTCGGATTTACTAGGCAAACCTCTTTATTGGCACATCAAAAAGCTCATGGAAAAGGGTGCAACAATTCCAGTAGCTTTCGGTGAAGCTTGTCAAATTGCCCTTGATCAGGCGCAAAAAAGCGATGAAAAGTGCGAGGTAAAATTGGTTGGTAAGCAGGGATTAGAAGAGATAATTGAGCAAAAAAAATCCTTGAAAGATTTTCGTGTAATTGTCAGTGCGACTGGTCAAAAAAATCTTTTACATGGAGATTTATTAGCTCCTCACAGCATTCTCATTGACGTGGGCGAACCACAAGGTGACATTGATTTGCAAAGTTGTCTCAATAAAGTTGACTTCATCACCCCCGTTCCTAATGGGGTAGGACCAATGACAGTAATGTCTCTTATGGCCAATGCTTTGGATTTGCTCAAGAGCGTGGTATAATTCCTCTATTATAAATTTGTGTGCTTTAGAGCCTGGTCCTTATCTAGCTCTAAACACCATTTTTCGCTCAATTTTCAAATTAGAAAAGGCGAGAATAAAAAAAGGACAAAAAATATGGCAGAAGTCAAAAAGACCGCCAAAAAAGCTCCAGTTAAAAAAGCTAGTGTTAGCAAAAAAGCTAAGCCAGCTGTGGAAAAAGTTGTCGAGCCAACTGTTGAATCAGTTGCTGAGGTTGTGGTTGAAAAAACCACTGAAGTTGCAAACACTCCTGAAGTTGTCGCTCCAGTCAAAGCCAATTCTGAGCTTAATTTACAAGAAATGCTTGAATTAGGTTGTCACTTTGGTCATAAAGTCAGTAAATGGCATCCAAAAATGGCCCCTTATATCTACGGTGAAAAAGATGGCATTCATCTTTTTGATTTACCAAAGACTGCTGAGCTTATCAAAGAAGCTTGCGCTTATGTCTACAATCTCGCCAAAGAGGGCAAAACCATGGTTTTGGTGGGTACCAAGAAGCAAGCCCGTGAAGTGGTTAAAGAATCCGCTTTAGAGGCTTCCTGCTTCTACATCAATGCTCGTTGGATGGGTGGTATGTTGACCAACTGGCCTCAGGTTAGTAAATCCATTAAACGTATGGAAGAAATCCGTGAAGGTTTGGCCACTGACAAATACAAGGGCTACACTAAGTATGAGCGCGTGCAGTTGGAAAAAGAACAGCTCAAGCTCGAGCGTTTCTTTGGAGGACTCCGAGGTTTAAAGGCCAAGCCAGACTGTATTTTTGTAGTTGACCCAAAGAAAGAAAAAATTGTCGTTGATGAAGCCAACAGCGTGGGTGTGCCGGTAGTTGCTTTGATTGATTCAGACAGTGACCCACGTCCTTTACAATTTGTTTTGCCAGGCAATGATGATGCTGTTAAAAGTATCAAATTCTTTATTGATCAAATTACCGCCGCTTACAAGGCCGGTCGTGCCGCCAGAAAGTAACTTTATGTCCATGGATCAAATCAAAAAACTAAGAGAAATTACTGGAGCTAGAATTCTAGACTGCCAGAAAGCTTTGCAAGAAGCCAATGGTGATTTAGACAAAGCTATCGCCATTGTTGAAGCCAAGGGTTTGGCTAGAGCAGAGAAAAATCAGGATCGTGAGACCAAGGTTGGCTACATTGCCACCTACACTCACAACACCGGCATGGTCGCTTCAATGGTCGAAATGCTGTGTGAGACTGATTTTGTTGCTGCCAATGAAGAGTTTCGCCAAATGGCGCGTGATATTGCCATGCAAGTGGCAGCTATGGGCGCTGAAAGTGTCGAAGAGCTTTTACAACAAGACTACATCAAGGATCCAGAAAAAACTATTGAACTAGTAATTAAGTCTTTGAGTGGGAAAATTGGAGAAAAGATGACTTTGAGTCGTTTCACTCGTTTTGCCATTGCAGCTTAATTTGCCAAAGACGATCTTAATAAGAGCCCGCTTGCTACAAGGCGGGCTTTTTTGTAGCATTAAGGGTGATGTTAAAAGATTATCGCCCAAGCAAAAAATCCCAAGCCAAGCCCAAGGCGAATCAAAAACCAAAATTATTTTTTTCTGGTCTCTTATTGTTGCTCATTATTTTTTTTGTGACTCTAGCCGTCAAAATTGAAGTGGCCAAATTTTATCAGCTCAAAACTAGCGAAAGAGTTTTGCTTTTAAACGAGAGCAAACCTCTGGCAATTTTATTTTTTAATGTAGAAAACAAACAATTAATTTTAACTGATTTGAGTGGGGTAGACTTTGATCTAAGCATCCTGGAAAAGGAAGCTAGCATCGCTTCTGAACTCAAGAAAAATTTACTTTATTCTTTTCTTTTAGATTCAGCCTTTGAGCAAAGTTTTGCTTATCAAACAACTGATTTGAGTAGGGAAGAGCTATTGAATTTTTTTAAAACCAAGCCAAGATACTATTTCTTTCTGAAAGATCCAGATTTGCTTTGGCGGGAACAAAAATTTGAAAAAAAACTGCCAACTTTGTCAAAACCAGCTTTTGATTGTCCAGTGGCCTTGATCAACACCACCGGTGAAGCTGGCTTAGCCAGTTCTTTGGCTAGTATTTTAGAAAAAAGTGCTTTTTCGATTATCAAAAAAGACAACAATAAACAAAATTTAGAACAAACTAAAATTTTTTACGATCCTACTGAAGAGAATTGTGCCCAACTGCTGGCCAAAATGCAAAAAATCTTACCTACAGATTCCGTAGTGGCTGATCGTGAGGAAGTTTTAACTCACAGAGCTTCGTTGGTGATTTATATCGGCCGAGATTTGGCTGATTTATATGTCTTTTTTGTTAATTTTTTCCATGGCCAAATCTAAGTCTTCTTCCTCTTCCTCTTCACCCAAGACTTCGAAAGGAATGTCTTCCTCCAAGATGAAATCATCTGGCAAAACCAAGTTGCTTTGAGCTTTACTAGGAAAAGAAACGATTTGCTCGTTTTTTTTGGAACGAAGGGTTTCCTTAACTTGAATTAGACATTGTTTTTCATTGACTTTGTAGATAACGCAGCGGTATTCATTGCCATTGCTGATGAGCTTGCTCAAACGAAAAGAGATGTCTTCTGGCAGAGCTCCAATGTGTTTTTCATTCTCATCAACAATGCTGATGTATCTGTTTTTCAATTGTAGAAAGCAAACTTGACCAACCTTGAGTTTTTTGAGTTGGT
>DITI01000005.1 GCA_002422765.1 Candidatus Pacebacteria bacterium UBA6188
CTAACATCGTCCCAGATGGTGCACAGATGCTTAAAAAGGGCAATTAGCTCAGTTGGTTAGAGCACCGCGTTTACATCGCGGGTGTCGGGGGTTCGAGTCCCTCATTGCCCACTCTCAAGAGTTGATAATTTCCAAAATTTGTTGATGTAGGCCACTGGCGCAGGCCAGCATATTGAAGTTTTGTTCTACCCTTGTTAGTGGATTGGAATAATCCAAGGCTTGGCCTTTAAAATCAGTATAAATTCCTCCAGCCTCCTCAATGATGATTTGAGGAGCCACATTGTCCCAAATTTTGCTGGTTTGGTTGAGGTAAGCGCCATAAGCACCTTTGGCAACCATGGCAAAATCATAGGCACTGTTACTAGTTCTTAAATTTCTAATCTTTAAAATAATTTGTGCCAAAAGATCACATTCTTGTATTGTTAGTTGAGGGTTTTCTTGATGTCCGTCAATGCCGTAGGCCAATAAATTATCAAGCAGTTTATCGCTTTTTGTGACCTGAATTCTTTGCTGATTGAGATAGGCACCTTGATTTTTCTCCGCATAATAAATTTCATCAAAACTTGGTAAAACCATGCCTCCAGCCAGAGGATTGCCATTTTGTAGCAAGCCAAGCAAAATGCCATAAGTGGGAATGCCATTGGCAAAATTGCTGGTTCCATCAATAGGATCGATGACCCAAGTGAATTCAGATTGATGATCAATCACTCCTGCTTCTTCATCAATGATGTTAAAGCTTGGATATTTTTCTTGAATTTTTTGGACAAGCAATTCTCCAACCTGTAAGTCAGTCTCTGTTAAAACTTGATTGTTATCGTTAGTTTTAGTGCTAGTTTTAACCTTACCAAATTGCTCTTTGGCAATATTAGCAGCTTGTTCTAAAACATTGGTGACAAATGATTGGTATTGCATTATTCTTGATTTTACACCAAATAAGCTCTGGTAATTTGGCAAAGATTGTTTAGAATATACAATGTTCATTAAACATTTAGCCAAGCTAGCCAAGTTGGTCACGGCACATGTCTGAAAAACATGGGATCTTGGTTCGATTCCAAGGCTTGGCACGATCTTTAAGAAATCATTTGCCTAAAAAAGACATCAGCATTTGTCGAAGAAAACCAAGGACTGCTTTGAAAATATCGGCACCAATCAAAATAGCTTTGGTGACCGCTCTTTCAGCGACTTTAGCAGTAAACTTATTTCTTTGATTTTCAAATTCTCCGTAATTAGGCATATGCTTGAATTATAAGACCCTAGAGGTCAAATTAAAAGCGAGAGTAGTTCAGTGGCTAGAATGTTTCCTTGCCAAGGAAAAGGTCGCGGGTTCGAATCCCGTCTCTCGCTCAGAAAAGAAAAGGACGCACATATCTTCTTTTGATCTAGCCATCAAACATGCAAGCACTTCTCTTCGTGCTTGCTACACCGACCAAGGCATTGTTGCTGGACCACACCATTTTACTGATTGCTGGGCACGAGATAGTTTTTTTGCTAGTCTTGGAGCTTTGGAATTGGGAGATCAGGAAGTTGTTGCAAAAATGGTGCAACTTTTTTTCACTTATCAGCGAGACGACGGCATGTTGCCCTATCGCATCATGCGTGGCCCAGTTACTTTGGGTAAATACCTAGGAAAACCAAAATTTTACAAACAGCCCAAAGCCACTTTTCGCTTGCGTGACCTAGGTCAAGAAATTTTGGACGGTACGACTTTAGCCCTGCTTTTTGCTGCCAAAATTCAACAAAAAAATTTGTTGCCTCAAATCAAAAAAGCCCTCAATTACTTATCAAAAAAAGAAAAACACGGTCTCTTGTGGGATGGACCAATGGCAGAATGGAACGATGCGGTTTGGAAATTTGGTAATTTACTCTATTCCAATGTAATTTATTGGAAAATGTATCAAGAATTGAGTGTTTTTGTGGCAGAAATCGATTTACCTTGGAGCAAACAGTTGTCAGAGAAAGCTAGAGCAATTGCTCAGGCCATGCGTCAGCGTCTGTGGAATGGTCAGTATTTTGCTGATTGGCATGATTGGAAAAGAAGAGATCATTTTTATCCTTTTGGTAATTGTTTGGCCGTGATTTGGGGTTTAACCAACAAAGATGAAACAGACTCTATTTTGACTGCTTGTGCCAAAATTTACTCTGGACCTTTTTTACCCACCAATTTACCTCGTTATCCTTGGTACCGCATCGATTTTTTACAACGTTTGGCAGGTATGGCTGATTATCAAAATAATGGCATCGTGTGGTGGCAACCAATCACCGCCTACATCAAGGCTCTGCGTTTGACTGGTCAAGTGCAAAGGGCTGAGCAACTTTTTATCCCACTGGCCAAAAAAATTACAGATGATGAGGTAATTCATGAGTGTTACGAGTCAACTTTAGAGCCGGTTAGAAGGAAACTTTATACGGCTGAACACCCCTTTGCTTGGGCCTCAGGCATGATTATTTGGGCAATAAGCTGATTTCAGCAATCACTGCCAAGTCCACCTACACAGCCTTCGGTAGGAGGAGTGCCTCGCTCAGGGCAAGTTTCTGAATACATGCAGGAAAGATCAGTGATAGAATTTATCTTAGTTTCGAGATTTTCACCTTTTGGTCCATAGTTGATGAGAACCCGATCTAAATCCTTAAGTTCATAATTTGCAAATCGTTGATCATCTTGACCGTTGACCAAGAATCTCAGTTCATTCTTTTCATCATTGCAATATTTTTCACCCGTATCAAGGGTTAAACAGTTTTGGTCAAAACTAATATCAATTGATTTAAAAAACATTCCCAAAGTTGCTCCTTCACGATGTTTGTGAACTACATCGCCATTGCCATCGTGAACATGAACATTTGGGTCCTTTTCATCTTCGTTGGTTGATTGATATTTAACTTGACTAAGGTCTAGTTGTTTATCATTCAAATAAACCTTTAAATCAATGTGCTCGTGGGTTTTTTCTCCCAAAGCTTGTTCATCTATCTTGGGTGCTTTGAGCAAGGCAGCGTTAATCAGAGTGCGAAAATCTTCAATATTGCGTGGATTAGGAATTTTCTCTCCAGCTAGGAAAAAAGTTGGAGTACTATTGACTCCTAGTTGACGGCCAGAATTGAGGTCGCGTTCCACTCGTTCTCTAGTTTCTTTGGCGACAATCGCAACTTTAAATTTTTCTTCATCCAAATCTATTTCTTGAGCGTATTTGAGGAAGAGGTCTAGCTCAGCAAACTGTTTGCCTCCCCACTCACTTTGTTTGGTGAAGAGTAAGTCATGCATTTGTTCATATCGATCTTGTTGACTGGCGGCTTCCACAGCCAAAGCAGCATTCATGGCGTTTTTATGACCAATTAGAGGAAAATAGCGGTTAACGAATAAGACCTGCTCGTCAAACTCTTCAATTAATTGTTTGAGAACTGGATCATAACTAGCACAGACAGGACACTCAAAATCTAAATATTGGATTAAAACCACTGAAGCTTGAGGATTCCCTATTATGTGATCGGTCTCTTGAACGACAAGTAATGCTTGTTTATCATCTTCTAAAGCTGAGCTAGGATTTGTTTTTTTATCATTAGCTCGATTAAAGAAAAAAGCTGCTCCAAGAAAAAGCAAGATAGTTGAGACAAGAATCCAT
Organism: Candidatus Pacebacteria bacterium UBA6188; assembly: GCA_002422765.1. GTDB lineage: Bacteria > Patescibacteriota > Microgenomatia > UBA1400 > PJMF01 > UBA1364. The sequence continues at coordinate 3,615 of DITI01000005.1, forward strand.
AAGGTAACTTTATCTTTTAACATAGAAATTTTTTGCCTTTGCTTAATTCTTTAAATATTTTTGCCAGGTGGTGTAGATAGTTCTGAAAACGATAAAGATAGGTACGGCCAATAAAGCTCCCACTATGCCAAAGACTTTACCGCCAATCAAGATACCTAGAATAGAAACTAGGGGATTGATGTTGACATTGGCCTTCATAATCTTGGGGACGAGGAAGCTGTTCTCTGCCTGTTGAATAACCAAGTAAAGTACGGCTGCAGCCACGGCTGCCGGCCAGCCTAAAGCGAGGTAAGCAATAATTACTGCTGGTACGGCTGAGAAAATTGGACCAATATTGGGCACAATTTCTAGTAAGCCAGCAATAATAGCCAAAGGCAAGGCATAAGGCACTTTGATGAGGCTTAAACCAATGAAGGTAGTTAAGCCAATAATAGTCATTAAAATAATTTGACCTCTAATCCAATTGCCCAGTTGATTGTCTACTTCATGAAAGAAACTTTTGATGGCTTCTTCTCTACCGCGATCAAATAAGCTAGCCAAATCTTTGATAAGCTTGGTTTTTTCTAGAGAAAAATAAATAGAGATAACCATGGTGGTGATAGCGATAAAGGCTCCAGAAAAAGTTGAGCCGATCACAGTTAGAGCAGTATTGATTGATGCTCCAAAGGTTTCTAGGAGACTTTTGACACTGTCAAAGTCTATTTGAAAATTTTCAAATTGAGTCGCAAAAGACAAAGGCATCTGCATGTTTTGTAACAAATTTGAAAGCTCTTTGATCAATGGCGGAAAGATAAAGGCCAAAAAGATGGATAAAACCAACACAAAAGCGACGTAGAGAATTAAGACGCCTAAAATGCGATTTAAACCTAGATTTTTTTCTAGTTTGTCAATTCCCTTGTTCAGACCAACGCTGATGATGTAGGCAATAAAAGCCATGAAGATGATAGCCTGAATCTGCATGGCCAGCCAAATACCAGCCACAAAAAGAAAAGTAAAAACAATGATTGAAGGGGAAATTTTGACTAGAATTTCTTGTTTGCTTGATGGGTTTGACATAGTTCTAAATATAACACAAATCTGTTCTTTTTTTCCACCAAGTATCTTGCCTTTTAGCATATTGAATCTCACTTTTTTGCCATAAAGCCAAGCAAGTTTTTTGGTCAACTTCACCAGCAAGTAGTTGTCTTAGTTCTTGAAATCCAGTACAAGAAGCAACAGCCTTGTTAAATTTGCCTTGCCTTAATTGTTCGGCTACTTCTTTTTTGGCCAAAGCAAAGCGCTCTTCTACCCTGCGCTTGATTTTTTCTTCCCGAGCGACTTTCTCTAATTGCAGGTAAAAGATTGGAAGCTTGTGAGAAGCCTCATTCTTTTCTAAGCTTGATTTTTGTTTTTGTAAGAAAACAGCAATCTCAATTGCTCTCATTAGGCGACGAGGATTATTTAAATCAGAGTGGTTAAGACTTTGGAGTTTGCTTTGATCAAGCACTTGCAGTTTTTTTTGCAATTGATCCAGACTCATTTTTTCTAAGCTCAAACGTAATTCTAGGTTAGGTGGAATATTTAGTGTGTCTGCGGGGTTACTGATTTGCTGTTGGTAAAAACCGGTGCCTCCAACTACGATTAAAAAATCTGAAACTTTCATGCTTTTGGATAAAGCCAGAAACAATTTTTTGAAATGAGCGGCTGACCATTCCTCCTGAGTGTTGATAATCGACACTCCGTGTAAAAAAATATTTTGCTTAGGATTCTGCCAAAAGTTATAGGGCAGCTTGCTATCTTTTGTTGCAATGAATTGCTCTGGAATATCGGCGCCAGTCAAATTTTCCAAACCTTTGTAGACTTGTCTAGAATCAGCCGAAAGCAAATGCACTCTACTGGCTTTTTTTGTAGTCAGTAATTCTTGAGCAGTTTTTAAGGCTAAGGCTGTTTTCCCAGTCGCGGTGGATCCCACAATTGAGCATATTCGATAGCCTTTGATGTGTTCTGATATATTCATTTTTGTAAAATTTCAGCTTGATGTATCAATTTAAATTTTTTGACT
>DITI01000009.1 GCA_002422765.1 Candidatus Pacebacteria bacterium UBA6188
AATTTTGTCTGGTCAAGCTGAAATGGTAATTGCTGATCGTCAGACCAATCAAATCAAGCATTTCTCCCCGCTCAAGAAATTTTTGCAAAACTTTGGTAGTTGGGTGGTCCGAGTCTTAAGTGGAGTCAAAGTGCCAGACGCTGTTTCTGGCTTTCGCGCTTATAGTCGTGAGGCGGCAGAGCAACTGCACATCGTGACTGATTTTTCCTACGTCATTGAGACAATTATTCAAGCTAGCAAGAAAAAAATTGCCATTACTTCAGTGCCAGTGACTACTAACCCCAAAACTCGTGAATCGCGTCTTTTTGATAGCATGTGGGGGCACGTCAAGAAGTCTGGCAGTACTATCGTTAGAGTCTTTGCCATGTACGAACCTTTAAAGACTTTTACTTTCCTAGCCATTTTCATGTTGTTGCCGGGAATATTCTTGGGAGTAAGATTTCTTTATTTTTATTTTCTCAATGGCTCAGGTGCAGGTCACATTCAATCTCTGATCTTGGCTGCTGTTTTGATCATCGTGGGTTTTCAAGTCTTTTTGATCGGCTTGATTGCAGATTTGATTGCAGGAAATAGGAAGATGATGGAAAAGATGATGAGGCGCGAGAAGTAATGTCTAAATTCAATACGCAGATTGTTTTTGTCACTAGAAAATATCCCCCCGCTGTAGGTGGGATGGAAAAAATGCATTTTGAACTTTCCAAAGCTTTGGCAGAAATTACTCCAACTCAAATTATTGCTTATGGCGGTTCACAAAAAAAATTACCAATAGTTTTACCAATTTTATTGATAAAGACTATTTTTTTTATTTTGCAACAAAAAAAAGCAAATATTATTTTAGGTGATGCTCTACTTAGTGTTTTCATTCCTATTTTGAGATTATTTAGTCGACAAAAAATTATGGTGATTACTCATGGTTTAGATGTCACTTTTAATCGCTTCTTTTATCAGCAACTAGTTATGCCCAACTTAAAGAAAGCTGATCTAATTGTTAGCATTAGCCAAGCCACCAAAGAAGAACTTTTGAAGAAAGGCTTATCAGAGAAAAAGATTAAAGTGATTCCAGTTGGTATTAATATTAGTGATTATCAAAAAGAGATGGACTTAGAATTGGTCAAAAATAAATTGTCTAAGAGAATTAATTTAAATTTAACTGATAAAAAAATATTGCTGACCATTGGTAGATTAGTAGAGAGAAAAGGTCACGCTTGGTTTATTGAGCAAGTATTGCCTCTACTCGATACTAACTTTATTTATTTAATTGTCGGAGAAGGTGAGCAAAGAAAAGATATTGAAGAATTGATTGTTCGCAAGAACTTGCAAAAAAGGGTTTTTCTACTTGGAAAAGTTGAGGATGACTATAAAATTGAATTATTGAGGTTATCAGACGTCTTCATCATGCCAAACATTGAGGTTAAAAATGATCCAGAGGGCTTTGGCATTGTTGCTCTAGAAGCAGCAGCCGCCGGCTTGCCAACTGTGGCAACAGATATACAAGGAATTAGAGATGCTGTAAAAGATGGAGAGAGCGGGTTTTTAGTGAGATCTGTGAATGATCGTATTTTTTCCTCTACTATAAAAAATTTATTTGACAGAAAGATGAAATCTTTAAAAGTGATTGACCACGCAAAAAAATACAATTGGCTTTCAATAGCTGCTAAATATTTAAACGGTTTTGTTTAGATTAAAAAAATTAATGAAAAATACTTTTGATGGAAAAATGTTAAATAAAAAAGAAATTATTGTAATAAGTAGCATATATACCAAAGGTTGTGGTATTTCTTCTTTTACAGGTGATTTAACTAGCTATTTTGAAGCATTTCTTAAAATAAAATCAATAAAACTGAAATTGAGTTTTAGGAGCAATCCAATTATTTATTTTTTTCAGGCTACAAGGTTGTTTTTTAATGTTCTTTTGTTTAAAAATTTCAATTCAAGCGTTAAAAATATTCTTTTAGAATATACTCCAACCACAACCGGTCCTTTAATATATCCATTGGTTTTTTTATTAAAAAAAATTAATAATTTAAAAGTGATATTGGAGATTCATGAAAATACAGAGGTTTACAATAAATCTATATTTTATAAATTTTTTGTTTTACAAGAAGCTAAATTAATAAAAATTTGTGACAATGTTATTGTTCATAATGAAATTCACGCTAATTACGTATTAAAGAAATATGGAGAATATTTTGATAAAAAGAAATTGAGAATAATACCAATTCCACTTTTTAAACCAAATAAAACTAAATTTAATACTCCCAAGTTCAGAGAAAGAAAGGATTTTATTGTATTTGGACAAATAAGAAAAAGTAAAAATTATGATTTGCTTATAAAAGCATATTCAAAATTTATTAAAAGAAATGCTAATACTAGGCACGATCTTCTTATTGCAGGTAATACTAATGATAATGGTTATCTTAAAGAAATAAAAAATTATGTTTCATTGTATAAAATTAACGAGAGAGTTAAGTTTTTAGGGTATATTGATGACAAAGAAATGGTCAATTTATTTAAAAACTCTCTCGCAATTGTTTTATTATACTCAAAAGTTACTCAGAGCTATCCTTTTTCTCTGTCCATTTCTCACGGCCTTCCTTCCATAACTTCAGATTTGGAATATTTTACAAATTTTTTTAAAATTCATAAAACTGGGTTGTCTTCCAGTTTAGATTTGAACTCTATAGTTGAAAAAATGGAAAATATTTCAAGCAATGAAAAAACATACTCCATAATGCAAAAAAAATGTAAGGAAGCAATGGACAAATATAGTCCTAATATAATTGCAAGAGATTATGAAAAATTATTTGATTAAACTTACTCCCTTGAGTTTTCTTTTATTTTGTTTGACACTCTCATCTTCTGTTTTATCTTTTTATATTTTTAAAAATTTTTTATTTGGTAAAATATTTTCAATAGCCTCAGTAATTTTCTTTTTATTTTATTCACTTCATTTATTTTTAGACATTTATCTCAATATTCTTAAGAAAGAAAAAATATTTTTTATTTGTATAATTCTATTATTCTTTTCATTAATATATTTCTTTTCAGACCAAAATATTAGAGGTGATTATGATGCTGGAAATTATAAAATTGCTGCAACAGCACTAGATTCAAATAAGATATCCCCACTTTTTTTACCAGGATATCCTGTCTTCCTATATCCTTTTTATAAACTTTTTGGACTGAATGGCTTTTCGATTGGAAATTCTTTTTTGTTTTTGTTGTCTATGCTAATCATAAACACTATTTATAATTTACTTATAGGTAAAAGAAAATTTTTAATAGAAGTTATACTTTGGGCTGTTTTTTATCCAACAATATGGTTTTATAGACAAACTTTGGCAGAGAATTTGTCTTTACCGTTATTTTTAATATCAACACTTAGTTTATTAAAAATTCAAAAAAAACAAAATGTCTACTTAAATTTTTTAGTTGGTTTTTTCTCGATTTCTCTGAGTGTTCTTATTAGGCCAGAAGCAATACTGTTCTTTATTTCTTATATTATTACTTCTGTTTTTCTATTTTATAAAAACAAATACTTTTTAAAAAATAGAATTATAAATTTGATTTTTATTTCATTTCTTTTTTCAATTTTCATATTTTCAATAAACATTTATTACGAATATATTTATAGTACAGAATACATATTGAAATATATTAAAAAAATCCCAATTGAAATTTTAAAAACTTTTAATTTCGGCGAGGTTTCAGATAAAGAGGTCTCGTTTTCTGACTACCCTAATTATCTAGATTATTCTATAAGATACACAATAGATTCAATTATTGCATATGGATTTCTTCCAATTATTCTTCTTTTTACCCAAATTCCTTTTAAAAAATGGAAAAACCTCTTATTTTTACTCTTCTTAATTCCGGGTTTTATATTTTTTAAATATCCAACAATATCATGGACACAACCTTGGTTTTTAAGACATATATGGATGATTGTCCTTCCTGGCTTATTTTTAATTGGTTTGTATGGATTTAGTTTTATGAAAAACAATAAAAGGCGTTGTGTCTTATTATCTCTTCTATTATTTAACTTATCAATTTATTCTTTGAATATCATTTTTCTTAAGGAGTATCCAAATTTTTTCAATACACTTAGGTCTATAAGCAATAATATAGATGATAATTCTGAAGTAATTTATTTTGGACCAAATAGTAAAATGATATCTCACTCTCTTTATTACACCTTTAATAAAGGAAAAACATTTTTTTATTACAGCGAAGCTGGAGAAATTGGTGAAAAAAATTCAAAAATATATCATGAAAAAGTTAATAATATTTTAGAGAACTCGTCGGGTGAAGAAAAAAAATATTTAATTTCAAATACCAAATTAGATTCGGAGTCTTATCTTTTTAATAAGAAATTAAAACTTAATTTTGTAGACCATATCTCTGAAAAAATACTAATACTAAATCCTTTAAAGGATGCTAATAACTATGTCGACTCTGCTCAGTACAATCCTCCAAAGAAACTTGATTTTGGATACGAACCAATAAGAAAAAGCATATTAAAGTTACCCCCCAAGGATACTGCGGAGATAAAAGCAGACTTTTATATTTACGAAATCAACTCAGTTGGCGTTATTTGAGAAAATTAACTTTTAAATTTATTTTGTGAATATATCAACAATTGTCTTTTTCTCTTCTTCAGTCAGTTCTGGATTGTTTCCAAAATAAAGACCTTGTTTGTGTATTATTTCTGCATTAGCCATTTTATTATTAGATTTTTTGATATTCATGTATTTTCCAAAAAATGGTTGCTTGGTCATATCTCCCCCAACAACTGGTCTTATTTCAATTTTTCCATCACATTTACTAACAAGCTCGTCTCTTATCTGTTCAGATTTACAAATTATGGGAATAGCAAAATTAGAGAGAAAATCCATGTGTTCGTGTTTTATTTTATGATATCTTTCTGAAATGCTATAAATAGGTAGGGCCATTTCTAAAAAATTGTCTCTTCTTTTTTTTATAACTTCATCAATATAATTGATTTGTTTTCTTCCTATGAACCCACTTATTTCTGTTGGTCTTAAATTGTAGCCCAAATCATAAAATGTATATCTTGAGTAAAAAGTAGAGTTTACTTTGAATTTTTTTCTAAAATCGTTTTGCTTGCTCAAAGATAGATTTCTATCCCACCCATGTGCTCTAACTAATCTCAACATTGTTGCTAGTTCTTCGTCGTCTGTGCAAATTGCACCGCCTTCAATGGTAGACATATGATGTCCAACATAAAATGAAAAAGTACTTGCGACCCCAAAGTTTCCAAGTTTTTCACCTTTATAAACAGATCCTAAAGACTCGCAATTATCTTCTATTAAAATTATTCTTTTTTCTTCGCAAATATTTTTTATTTTGTCTATGTCATCTGAAAAACCAAGTAGGTTGGTTATAAATAAGGCTTTAATATCGCCATGTTCCTCTAGGGTTTCAGAAAAAGTTTTGCTCGAAACATTAAGAGTGTTCATTTCGACGTCTACAGGAACAGCATCCAATCCTAGCTGTATTATTGGCATTACATTAGTTGACCAAGTTAGTGTTGAAAATCCTATTTTATCTCCCTTTGATATTCTGCCCAGATTAAGAAGTGATTGTATGATTGCCAAATTCGCAGAGCTTCCACTATTAACCATTACACAATGTTTTCTGCCCTGATACTTGGCAAACTCATCTTCAAATTTTTCGCACTGCTCTCCAAAACTGAGCTGCTTTGTTTTGGATAAAAACTCTATTATCGAAGAAGTGGTTTCTTCTTCATTGTAAAATGTGGATTTTATTAGTCTTATCATTTTTCCTTTTACTTATTAGCTTTTTGATTGTACATAAATATTAGTCCAATGACAATTCCAAGAGAACTAAAAATTATTACAGAGTATGCGGTTCCAATCATTTGATATTTTGGAATAAGTATTAAATTGCTCAAAATTGATATAAAAAAAGTAATAATACTAATCTTCATAGATAACAGCTGCCTCTTTATACTACTGATAATTGTTAATAAGTGGTTGTATGCAAAAAATAATCCTACTCCAACAGAAAGAGGGGTTAAAACTTGCATTGCATTGATATATTCAGCTCCAAATAATATTTTTATCAGTGCTTCTCTAAACAAATAGAAAAAAATTATGATTGGTATTATTGACGCCAATATTAAAAGGAATGATTTTTTTATATATTTTTTTGTTAAAAACAAGTTGCTTGAAGAAAATGAATTTGATATGGCCGGAAAAATAGCAACAGATATGGTTGTTGGTAAATAGCCAATTATTTGAGTGATTCTAAATGCGGCCGAGTAGTAGCCTACCAAGTCTTTTTCTGCAGAAAAATGGTTTAAGAAAAAGAATCCAGAATTGAGAGATATGTTTGTTAATATAGAAAATGTAAAGAAAGGTAGTGAAAAATTTAGATATTTTTTTAATTGAACATTTTTTTTAAAAGATATTATTTTTGGTTTTGTAAAAAATAGGCCCATAACCATTGGAATGAAAGGAGATATCGTTGCGGCCAAAATTGCAAAATTTAAATTGTTTTCTATTTTTAATAAAAATATCGCTAATAATAGTTTTGAAATTGCAAAAATAGAATTAATTACTGATTGTTTGTCAAACATTCTCAATCCATTCAGAACTCTTTCAGAAAAAATATAAAAACCATACAGAGGAATTGTGATGCTAGAAATTCTTATGAGGTTTGATAGGTTTTCATCTCCAATAATTAAAGAAATTGATCTAGAAAAAACAAAAACAATTATGAAGGTTAAAAAAATCAACCAAGATTGCAAGTAAACGCCATCTGATTTTATTTTTTCCTTATCAGCCTCTTTTTCTGAAATAAATTTTGATATGGCCTGCGGAATGCTTGAAGAAAGCACAATATTTACTATTGAAATAAAAGAAAATACTATGGAATATTTTCCATAATCTTCTGGACCAAGAACTCTGCTCAAAAAGATATTAACTAGGTATCCAGAAACTATCGCAATAAGTTGAGATAAAAATAAAACTGAAACCCCAAATTTAAGGCTTGTCCTATTCATATTATTGACCTAACATGTGATGAATATATATGAAAAAACTAAACATAGCAATCGTTCATCCAGCTTTGGATATATATGGAGGTGCTGAGAGGCAAGTGATAATGTTGGCTCAAAATTTAATAAAAAATGGACATTCAGTTAAAATTTATGTTAGTAAATTAGTGCAAAAAAATTGTTTTCCAGAAGAATTGGAGAAAATAAGAAAAAATATAGTTGTTACTGGTGGTCCGGGTTGGTCAGACAGAGCTTGGCTGGTTTCAATATTAGCTCCAATTTTTATGTTAAAAATGGCTTTCAAGATAGATAAAAATCATGACGTGATTAATGCTCACAATCCACCATCAAATCTGGCTGTTTATTTTTATAAAAAGTTTTTTAACAAAAAAGCCAAAGCAGTTTGGATGCTAAATGAACCAACTTCTTGGAAATCTTCACCAAAAATTGCTCAAAAAGGTTTAAATAAATTTGTATTCAAAATTATAGGAAAACTTTACAATTATCTAGATGAAATTTCTGCAAAAAATTTTGATGAAATAGTGGTTTTAGATTTTAAAAATAAAGAAAAAATAAAAAACATATACAACAAAGAAGCAAGAGTTGTGAGAACTGGATTGGATTATAAAAAAGTTGACCCAGAGACTTTCAATGAATTAATGGAGAAATATCAATTAAAAAATAAAAAATTAATTTTAACTGTTAATAGACTAGAAAAACAAAAAAGAGTTGAAGATTTTATTATGTCAATTGAGCTGTTGATAAAAAAAAATATTTCTTTAAAAAATAAAGTACTTGGCATAATAGTGGGAAAGGGGTCTGAGGAATTTTTTTTGAAGGACCTAGTGAAGAAATTGAATTTATCTAATGAAATTTTGTTTATTGGTTCAACAACAGACAAGGAATTGACAGCTTGGTATAAATTATGTGATGTTTTCGTTTTTACACCAATAAATCAAACTTGGGGATTAACGCCTTTAGAAGCTATGTCTTTTGGAAAGCCAAGTGTCATATCTGATGGTGCCGGAGTGATTGAGGTTTTAAAGAATAAAGAAAACACAATGATTGTTCCAACAATGAACCCAAAAATGACGACAAATGCCTTGGAAAAATTGATGTTTGATGAGACTTTTTATAAAAACATTTCCAAAAATGGAGAGAAGTATGTCAAAGATAATTTAAGTTGGGAAAAATATTCTAAAGGTATACTGAAATATTTTTAAAAAGATTATTGCTTAATTTTATTTTTTACTAAAACTATCAAATAATTCAAAGACAAACTAATAAATATTATTTCTATAGGCATGCTTATAATCATGCTGTTTTTATCAAAAAATTTTAAAATTCCAATTATCGAATCTATAGTTAAATAAAATATTAAACACATAATTAATAGATCATTTAAGCTTTTTATTTTTTTATTTAACCATTTGTATTTTTTTATTGTTAAAACATATGATGCGAATGGTAGAAAACCCATAATAGAATTTAAAATAAAACTTATATTTGAGCCAGTTTCTTTTATTTTAGATATTATGAATCCATAAAATTTAATTTTATTTTTAGATAAGTCTTCTCTTCCAAACTTATAATGCGTCCTTACCACTGGCTCTTCTGAGCTCAGGGCAAACGGTTCGCCAATTTCTAGTTCATCTAAAATTTCTATCTTTTCCTCAAGATTTTCACCCTCCGTCTCAATTAGTTCTTCTGATCTTATTTCTAACTCAAAATCATAGGTTTTATCTTTTGACTCAGCTTGAATTGGCAAACCAAAATACATCTGTCCGCTACGATGGAACTGACTACTCAGGTATTCATTGGCGGTCAGCCACTCATTTTGGCCCATTTCTTTGATGCGAAAAATGAGCTTTTCTTGATTGAGGCTGCTGGGATTGCTAAAAGCAATGGAGATCATACCTAGATTGTTTTCCAAAGCCTGAAATTGACCACTCACTACCTCATTTGGTCTAATTTCTTGTCCCAAGCTGAAGTTCTTAAAATAGCTGCTGTCCCCTTTTTTGCTCAGTAAAGAAAGGGCGCTGTCGCTACTAATTCCAACGTAAGCACTCCAGCCCAAGGCAAATAAGAGTAATAGACTGGGAATCAAGAAATATTTAAGCCAAGGACGATCGAGATAGGCCAGGAATTTAGATTTTTCCAAAGCTTCCAAAATGGCTTTCTCATTAAATTTCTTGGCTAGCCAAACTTTATTTTCCTTGACTAGTTGCTTGCAACTTTGCCAAGGGTGTTGACGAAATTCTCGACTGTGTTGGTAGATTTTTTCTAGCAAATATTTGCCCAGCCAAATCAATAATAAGCCAATGATTAGTTGAATTGCTTGTCTGAGTGGGCTCTGATCCAAACCCATGGGAAAATCACGCAAAAACCAAGGCTTAATTTGCCATAAAAGCAAAAATAAGCCCAAATTGATCAGTAATCTCATCAAAAATTTCATAATTTAAAAATAAACACTCGCCATTCCTCCCCTAAGGGGTAGCTGGCGCTAGCTTCATCATAAACTGCTTGAGGCAAATCGACTAGAGCAAAACTGCTTCCTGCTCCAATTAGTTCACTTTTTTTAGTTGCAAAATCAATTAAAGGCATAGGTAATAAATCGCGATTGGCAAAAAGCAAGTGATATTTTAAATAATAAAGTTTGCTGTGATCACTTTGTTGTTTGACGGCTGAGGCTTGGAGGTAAAATTGCTGCACTCCTTCTTTGACTAACAACTGTTCTAGAAGTGGATCGACATTATCTTGGTAAATACCAGCTTGCCAACGATGCAGATCTAAGTAATTGAGGCGCAAGCTCAAAAGATTGAGACTCAAAAGTAAAAAGGCCATGGCTAAAAGCCATTTACGAGCTAGTCGTAGCGAGATCAGGAAAATCAAAGGCAAAAGCAGTAAAACTGGGCGAATTAATTGAGCTTGTCCCCTGAGTAGGTCTAGGTAGCTCCAGCCTAAAGAATTGATAGTGCTGTAAAAATCTCTACTTGGTAGCATGAGAATCAATGAAACAGTCAGACCAGCAAAAAGTCCTAGCTCAAGCTTGTGGAGGGTGAATTTTTTCTCCAAATATTGCCAAAGTCTCAGCAAGCCATAGAGCCAAAACAGGGCGACCGTGGGATCCATGTAGCGAAAATAAGTTGAGTACTTGATCGGGTTGGCCAAGAAACCCAAGTAAGAATGCAGGTAAGATAAGCCAAAAGCAAAAACACCCGCACTGGTCAGCCAAATAAATTCTGGACTAAGTTGGCGCCAATTGCGACGACGCCAAGCGTTGTTAATTTCTGCGAGATAGAATAAAAATGGCCAAGCAAAACTTGCCAAGAAAAGGTAAATCAAATGATTGCCAGTTACTTTAAAGGTGGCTAAGAAATTGTGTCTACCAGCTAACGCTTCGCTAAAAACTCGCAAGTAGGAGTTTGGATTGTAGCTAATTTGACTACTAGCTTGACTAACTTGCTGTACAAATGAGCTCTCCACTCTCTCCCAGACTTGCCAAGACAAAAGCATGCCTAAAATGGCAATCAACAGAGGAGCTAGCCATTTGCGCCAGCTTTGACCTCTCAAATACAAGAAAGCTAGAACACTAGCTGGTAAAAGGGCTAGACCAATCGAACGAGTTAAAATTGCCAAGCCACCAAGGAGAGCAAAAACTCCCCAGTGCCAGGATTTTTGACTCTGCTTGGCTTGAAGGTAAATGAAAAAACTGCTGATCAGGAGCAATAAAGGTGTATAGAGATTCTCACTCATCGCTACCAAATGGTAACCGCTGATAGCTGGCAAAGTGCTGGTTAGTAAATAGGCCAAAATTAGAAACAGCCAGCCTTTTTCGCTCTTGGTGAAGTGAAAGACTTTGTTGAGTAGGTAAAAACTAGCAATGATCAATAATTGACTAATGCCAAAATTGAGCAATTGAATCTGTGTATAGCTTTCTTGAGCTGTCTCAGCGATAGCTGGCGCCAGTAGATAAGAGTAAAGAGGTGGATAAGCATGACCGAGAGTGGCATCAGAGATGATATCAATACCCCACTTGAGATTTCTGGCTTTACTGATGTAGAGATATTCATCCCCGAAAACCCAAGGGTTAAGCATGGCTAAAATTATAGTTGAAGAGTGGGGCTTTAGAAAGGGGATTTGCGGTGAGCGAGTAAGCCAAAAAATGTCATGAAACAAGGTTTCAACAAGTGCTACAAGCCTTCTTGTCTTGGTTGCCTTTTGGGTTTTATTCTGCTATTTTAAATTCATGTCTAATCTTCAAAAACTCGCTCTTTTTGATCAACAGCAAGTTCGTCGTCACTGGGACAGCGAGCAGGAGCTATGGTGGTTTAGTGTGGTGGATGTGGTGAAGATTTTGACAAATTCATCAATTCCTAAAAGATATTGGACGGACCTAAAAAGTAAATTAAAAAATGAAGGGAGCGAGGTGTACGAAAAAATCGTACAACTGAAAATGTTGGCCAGTGATGGTAAAAAGTATCTCACTGATTGCGCCGACACTGAAACCACGCTGCGTCTCATCCAATCTATCCCCTCTCCCAAAGCTGAACCCCTTAAGCTTTGGCTGGCTCAAGTTGGCTATGAACGTCTAGAAGAAACAGCCGATCCAGAGTTAGCTTTTGAACGTGCTATGCAAACCTATTTGCGTAAAGGTTACTCTAAGGAGTGGATCAATCAACGTCTCAAAAGTATTGAAGTACGCAAAGAATTAACTGATGAATGGCAAGAACGAGGCATGAAGCAAGGAATTGAATTCGCCATTCTCACTAACGAAATTACCAAAGCTTGGGCCGGCAGATCAGTTAAGGAATACAAACAGCTTAAGGGTCTCAAGAAAGAAAACTTGCGTGACAACATGACCAATCTAGAAATCGTTCTCAACATGTTAGCTGAAGCTTCTACTACAGAGATTTCTAAAAAACAGCAACCCAGTGGCCTTAAAGAAAATAAAGAAGTAGCTCAGAAAGGTGGTAATGTTGCTGGTTTGGCTCGTCAAGAAATTGAGCGTCAAACTGGCCAAAATGTGATAACTGCAGAGAATGCTCTTCAAATACAATCTAAGCAAAAAAAGCTAAAGAAAGTACAATAACAGCATGCCTTCCATCCTCATCATCGGCGCTGGGCTCTCTGGAGCGACTCTGGCGGAGCGTTATGCTCAGGCCGGCTCTAAGGTTCTCGTCCTCGACAAGCGCTCTCATCTGGCTGGCAACTGCTACGATCATCTCGATCAGGAATCAGGTATTCGTGTTTCCAACTATGGGGCCCACCTTTTTCACACCAACAGTCAGGAGGTTTGGGATTATGTTGGGCAGTTTGCCACTTGGCGACCTTATCAACATCAGGTTTTGGTCAAAGTTGGTGAACAACTTTTGAACCTACCGCTTAATCTCAACTCCATCAATCAATTTTTTGGTCTTAATCTGCCAAATGCTACCGCAATGAAGCAATTTTTGGCCAAAAAACGCCACCATCTCAAGAAAATAGATAATAGCCAAGCCTATGTCCTTTCTATGGTCGGCCCAGAGTTGTATGAGGCCATTTTTGCCAATTACAGTCAGAAGCAGTGGGCTCTGGATCCTAGTGAATTAGACGCTTCAGTCATCAAGCGTAATCCAGTGCGTTTCAACCGCGACAATCACTACTTTACTGATCGCTATCAGGCTTTACCTGAAGGTGGTTTTGAGGGTTTAGTTGCTCGCATGCTCAAGCACCAAAACATCAAGCTTCAGCTAGACACTGATTTTTTCGCTTGGCGCCAAGATCAAGATCTGAGTCAATTTGAGCAGATTTTCTACACTGGCCCCATTGATCAATATTTTGACTATGCTTTTGGTCATCTTGAGTACCGCTCCCTAGATTTTCACTTCGAACGTCACGAGCAGGATTTTTACCAGAGCACTGGCGCAGTTAATTATCCGAGTTTGGAATATCCTTTCACCCGCATTATTGAATACAAGCATTTCTATCCATCAGCTAATCCGGTCAAGCAGACCATTATTTCCAAAGAATTGCCAACTTGGGATGGCGAACCCTACTACCCTGTGCCTCGTCCCCGCAATCACGAGTTGTTGCAGAATTACCAGGCAGAAGCTAAAAAACTGGAAGCAAAGGGCATTCACTTCGTCGGTCGCCTCGGGACTTATCGCTACATCAACATGGATCAGGCAGTGGCAGAAGCGCTGAAGTTGTTTAAGCGCTTAACTTTATGTTAATCTTATCCTATGAAAGATAATCGAGATTCTTTTTTGCTGACTCTATCTGTCATGCTTCTTGCCGGCTTTTTACTGCTCAAGCTCTATGATGGTAAAAAACTCTACCAAGCTCTCAAAAGTGAGTATGAAAGTTACAAGAGTTCTCAAGAAGAAAAAGAAGACGGCGAGTGGTCTAGTGCGCGCTACTGGGATTTTACTTTTCAGTATCCTCGCGATTGGCATGTTTCGCTCTTTTTCACCAATGATGAGCGCCAAACCAAGACTTTTGCTATTAGTCCTTACCCCATTGATTTTACCCGCATTGGTTATTCTCGAGGGATTTATGAGCTAACTATTTATGAGGATCCAGAGCTTTTTGATGATGAATTCTGGCAACAAACTCAAGAAGAATATCTCAAAGATCTTGATCTTGTCGAACCAGAAGAAATTGAGACCGCCTATGGTCATATCAACTATTATAAGGGGAAAGAAAAGCAAGACACTGCCCCAGGTCAAAATGTAGAGGTTTATTTTTATAAATTTAACTATCCGATTTTTGATAGTGAAAAAAACCAAGAAGTCACTGGCACTACTTATCTGAAACTAGAATTGCTTTACATTGAAGACTGGCGTCTCACCAAAATGATGCGAGAGATGGCTTTGTCAATTGAGCCTATTTAGGCCATTTTTACCAATACAATAATTTCTGCTTGCCAGCTCTCAGAAGCTAAATTATAATTCTTTTTTTCTGCTCTTTTGCGAAATTAAAAATTATTAAAAAAACAAGCCTTATGCAAAAACTTAAACAGTTTTTTGGCAAATTTCACATAGCAGTTATTTTAGGAACTTTGTTCTTTACTCAGTTGAGCCAGCCGATTCTGGCCGCCACCGGCGCCACTGAGACTGAAGGAGCCAATGTTCTCCATCATTCGCCCAAGATTTTCATTGTTTTAGCTTTACTTCTGGTAGCTGCCAAGATTTTTCACTTGATTGAGAAGATCAAACTACCTCCTGTCGTAGGTGAATTGATTGCTGGTATCGTTCTTGGCAATCTAGCCATGTTTGGCTGGCATTATTTTGATGAAGTAGGCAGTAACGACGTGGTTAAGTTCTTAGCTGAATTTGGAGTCATTATCTTACTTTTTCAGATTGGCCTTGAATCCAATGCTAAAGAATTGACCAAGGTGGGTGGCAAATCGATCAGTGTTGCTTTGATTGGGGCTTTTTTGCCTTTCCTGCTTGGTTCTTATCTGGTTGGGCCTTGGCTTTTACCAGGTCAAGATACTTCTACTTACCTCTTTCTTGGCGCAGCTTTAGCAGCCACTTCAGTTAGTATTCCATCTAAGGTCTTAATGGACATGGGCAAGATGCAGACCAAAGCAGCCAAAATTTTCTTGGGTGCTACGGTGATTGATGATGTTTTAGGTTTGGTGATCCTGGCGGTGATTTCTGGCTTGGTTAGTACTGGAGAAATGAGTTTAGTTAGCATTGCTTTGACCTTCTTCAAATCCTTTGCCTTTTTGTTGGGTAGCGTAGTCCTGGGTCAGTTGATTGCTCCCAAGTTGGGCAAGGCTTTTTCCAAGATTAACACTGGTATGGGTACCAAATTTACTTTTGCCATTAGTTTTGGTTTGCTTTTTGCTGGCTTAGCCGCTTCTATTGGTTTGGAGCCGATTATTGGTGCTTTTGCTGCTGGTTTGGTGCTGGATCACGTTCATTTCAAGCTCTTTAGAGATCCTTCGATTGTCGGTCAAATCAAAGACAGCTTGGCCGATCACAAGGGTTCTTTGCGAGAAAAAATTGACAAAATCTTGCACTTTCACTCACGTCGCAATGTCGAGGATATTATTGAGCCTTTGTCTCTCTTTTTTGCTCCAATTTTCTTTGTAGTGACAGGTATGAGTGTGAAGCTAGAATCCTTGATGAGCTGGCAAACTCTCTTCCTAGCTCTAATTTTGACTGTGGCTGCCGTTGTTGGTAAAGTAGCCGGTGGTCTAGCTCTCAAAGAGAAATACCGCTTTGTGGTTGGTTTAGCCATGGTACCTCGTGGTGAAGTTGGCTTGATTTTTGCTTCTGTTGGTCAATCTTTAGGAGTTTTGTCTGATCAAGTTTTCTCAGTCATAGTCATGACTGTGCTTTTGACCACCATCATTGGGCCTTTTCTTTTGGCTCAAGCTATCAAAAAGCAGAAGTCTTTGGACGATTAATTTTTGTACCAAGCTACAACTCGCTTGACGCCTTCGTCAAAACTGACAACTGGTTCCCAACCGAGGATTTGCTTGGCCTTACTATAATCTAGAGAACTAGTGACTTGCTCGCCTGGTCTCTCGGCAGTATGGACTTCTTCCATGTCGACGCCCATTTCGGCGACGACTTTACGAAAGACTTCATTGGTTGAAATTTCAGTTTGGGTGCCGATATTAAGCTCACCTACAAAATCACTGCTTAAAGCCAAAACATTGGCTTTGGCAACATCACTGACATAAACATAATCACGGGTGTGAGTACCGTCACCATTGATAGCTGGGGCTTTACCAGCGGCGATCATTTCTGTAAAGATAGCGATCACGCCTGATTCACCGTGAGCATTTTGGCGAGGGCCTCAGACATTGGAGTAACGCAGGGAAATAAAAGGAATCTGGTAAAGTTCGTGATAATAATTGAGATAAAGCTCTCCAGCTCGCTTGGAAATGCCATAAGGTGAGAGTGGTTCAGCTTTCATTTCTTCATTGAAAGGAGTTGGTTTATTGCCATACATCGCTCCGCCAGTCGCAGCCATAATCACTTTTTTGACTGGAATTTCTTTGGCAGCTTCCATGATGTTGAGCAAACCCATAATGTTGTTTTCTGCATCGAATTGAGGGTTTTTGACGCTGTAGCCAACTTGAATGTGAGCGGCGTGATGATTAATCACTTCTGGTCTCTCTTCTCTAACGATGGCTTGGATGAGATCTTTGTTGGTGATATCAGCTTCGATAAACTTGGCTTTTGGGTTGAGGTTGGCTTTATTGCCACTGGAAAGGTTATCGACGATCACCACTTCGTGACCTAGTTCAAGATAAGCGTCAGCTACGTGTGAAGCAATAAAACCTGCGCCGCCAGTAATTAAAATTTTCATAAAACCTTTCTATAAATTTTCTCAATTAAGCTACCCAATAGCCTTGACTAAACAAGGTGAGGTTGATTATAAGGAAGATCAGCGAGATTGTCAGGTAGAGAAAGCGATAAACTGGTTTTACTCGAGTCAGCCAGCTGGCTAGATAGATAAAAAGTGGAAAACAAAGCAGAAGATAGCGTGGCATACTGGAAAGATTGCCAGTTAGAGTTGGTAAAAAATAAGCCAAGAGTGCAAAAAGCAAATAAGGCAGGGCTTGATAAGCTTTCTGCTTCCAACTCTGCCAAGTAGCTAGTAAAAGCAAAGCTAGACTAGAAATGGAGAGTAAAAACTCTTGCACATAGGCATAATACTTAAGATCAATCGGCCTGACAGTGTAGAAAATCTTGAGGTAACGATAAATTACTTGTGGATAGCTAACCAAACTACTCTGGCGACTAGCCCCAAACTGTTCTTGGAGAGTAAAGAAATACAAAAAATCTCCAAACTGCCATTTCAAGTAAAACATGTAAGCAAGTAATCCTAGGGCGCTTAAGCTCACTTTGAGGTAAGCTTGATAATTTTGCCTGTCACCAAGGTAAATCATCAGCCATAGGCTGGGTAAAATAAAAATCCCCACTACTCTGGTGGTGCTCAATAATAAACCAAAAATCCCAGCTAGCCAGTAATAACGCTTCTTACCAGCCCAAAAGCTAGTCAACAAGAGAGTTAAAAATAAAGATTCGTTATAAAAACTGCGCAAATAAAAACTACTGACAAAAAAAGCTAAAAAGACCAAACTCCACCAAGCGATTTTCTGGCCAAAATCTAATTTGACCAAGGCGTAAAAGGCGTAAAAACTAGTCAAGGCAAAAAGGTGGCTTAAGACCAAGCCAGTGACTAAATAATTATTAAAAATTGGATTGAATAGTTTGATTAAAAGTGGATAGAGCGGGAAAAAAGCTTGAATCAGGCCAGTGCCTAAATAGCCTTTTTCACTAATAGTTAGATAGTGTACCCCATCAAAATTAGCCAATTTACTTAGTAAATCAGGTAAGCCGTAGCGACTCAGCTCAGGAGCGTAAGGAAAACTAGCTTGATAGGTCAAGAAAAAAGGCGCTAAAAAAACAATCAGGCTCAAGCTGAAAAGCCAAACTAGAAACAGATAAAAAATATTTCTTTGTTCTTTCTTGCTCATTTTTGCGCAATATCTTGGTAGATTTTAGCAGTGATCTTGGCGGTTTTAGCCCAAGTAAATTTTTGAGCATGTTTCAAAGCTTGAGTGGTAAATTTCTTTCTTTGTTCTGGTGACCAGCTCAAGATTTCTTCCACAGCTTGAGCAAGATTTTCAGCATTGGCTTCTTCTACCATCACTGCTTTGTTAAGCGCCACTTCCACCAAAGAAGAATTATTGGCACAAACTACTGGAGTCAAACAGCTCATTGCCTCCAAGACTGGCAAACCAAAACCTTCATAGAGAGAAGGTTGGACGTAAGCCAAGGCGCCACTGTAAATTGCGGCTAAGTCTTTATTATTCTCTCCAGCCAAATCGGTTAAGAATTTGACTCTTTTGGCCACATCACTCAGAGCAATTTGACTTTCTAGCCACTGCCATTCAGGAATGTCGTGGGGATAAAAATTCTTGCCTACACACAGCAAATTAATGTCACGATCAAGAAATTTGAGGGCTTTAATCAGTTGAGGTAAATTTTTGTTGTAATTGATGTCTCCCACATAAAGCAAATATTTTTTGGGCAGTTTATATTTTCTTCTGACTCTTTGAACTTCAGTCTCCGCCTGAGCCGACAAATCTGGACTAGGAGCAAGATAGACGACATGAATTTTATCCATCTCTACCCCCAGATATTTGGCGATGTCAGTTTTGGAAGCTTGAGAGTCAGTTAGAACAGCATCGACATTGCGCAAAGCGAGTTTTTGCTTGAGCAAGGCGAGTTTGCCTTTTTTGCCAACTGGATAATACTCTTTGTAAAGCAAGGGAATAACGTCGTGAATAGTGACAATGGTTTTGGTTTTTTTGATCAATGGTAAAGTCGGAAAAAATAAGTCAAAAAAAGGATAATGAATAATATTGGGTCTGAAATCAGCGGGGGCAGTTTTGCCCAAGGCTAAGTCTAATTCTTTATTTTTGAGCAAAAATTGACTCAAATACTTAGTGTATCTTCCCACTCCACGAATGGCGTTGGCGTTGTGAAGCGGACTGTCATCAAGTAGAACTTTAAGTGGCATATTTGTCTTTCATGAATTTTAGGTAGGCCACGCTGTGGTGCAGGCCACTAAAAAAAGCAAAAACCAAACCTTGCCAGCCATCAACAAAACCTTTATGTCTCAAGTAAATCAGGAAAAAAGTGTAGCTACTCTTCCAAAACACATGCTCCACAAAAGTCCAAGGATTGAGTTTTAGCCCTTCCTCTGCCAATTGAGTGGCTTTAAAGGAAGTGTAAGTCTGAAATTTGCGCCAGTAGTCTTTGAAGCTGGGATTGCTGTAATGGAGCAAATGACCTTCAGCCGTGGCTATTGTTCCATCTACGACCATCTGTTCGTGAACATCTTTGGCGGGTAAGTGAGCTTTGCCTTTGAGATAAAGACGAATGACTGGATCTGGATATTGCCCACCTTTGCGCAAAAAACGGCCACAAAAATAGTTTTTGCGTCTCAACCACCAGGCTACTGCGCCTAAATCTTGTTTTTTGCTCATTTGGCGCTGAAGTTGCCTGATGAATTTTTTCAATTCCTCATCAACTATTTCGTCGGCATCAAGTTGCAGAACCAATGCGTAGCGAGCCTTATCCATAGCCATTTGTTTGTTGATGTGAAAATTCTTTTTATTAGTGGTTTGGATAACTAAGGCACCAAATTTTTGGGCAATTTCTCGAGTCTGATCAGTGGAATTGCCATCAACGACAATGATTTCGTCAGCCAAGTCCTTGATAGCCAAAAGGCAAGCTGCTAAGTTCTTTTCTTCATTGTGAGTAGCCAAAACGACTGACAACATAAGATTACATTTTCTCCAAAGTTTTGATTCCCAATAAATTTAAACCTTGTTGTAGGATAATTGCTACCGCCTCGACCAATTGAAGCCTAAAATGGCGCTCTAGCGGGCTATTCAAGATCTGGTGTTTATTGTAAAAACTATTAAAAAGTGAGGCTAACTCGAACAAATAGGTGCACAAGTGATGGGGAGTAATTTCTTGACTGGCTCTAGCCACCACTTTGCTAAATTCAGCAAGTTTATTTAGAAGGCTCTTTTCCAAATCATTGAGTGTGATGTCGGTCACCTTCTCGCCTTCACTTGGATTTTCTGTTGCTTTGCGCAAAATACTTTTGGCCCGAGCATAACTATAAAGCATGTAGGGCCCAGAATTACCTTGCAAATTCAAGATTTCTTCCCAATCAAAATTAATGTTAAGTTCGGATTTTCTCTTGAGATCATTCCATTTAAGGGCAGCCACGCTGACTGCTTGAGCAATTGTTTCGTCAGTGGTCATAGCCAGAGCTTTGGTCTTGGCTTTCTCCAAAACTTCTTGCAACCAAATGACATTGCCTTTGCGAGTTGACATCTTCCCCTCTTTGAAACGATACAAGCCATGTTTGACGTGAACTCTTTGGCCTTTTTGGTACCAGCCCATGATTTCTTCGGCACGATAGAGTTGTTGGAAGTAAAAAGTTTGCTCACTTCACNNTCCCACTTCATTAACCACTAGGGGCGCACTGCCATCTGAATTTTGGTAGCGAGGGTTTTCTAAACGCCATTTATCAGTCGCTAAATCTCGAGTCGCGTAGAGAGTGCTGCCATCTTTTTTGGCGATCATTAGCGGTGTGAATTCCTCATTGGGATAGAAGAATAAAATCGCTCCTTCTTTGCCAGCTTTGGCAAAACCTTGATCTTGTAAGTCAGCAATCAGCGCTTGTAAATCTTTTTCAAAAAAAGATTCGCCGTAACCGCGACCTTGATTCTCGGTAAAAGTTACTCCCAAATAGTCGTAAATTCTGGCAAACTCCACAAAAGACCAGTCAATGCATTTTTGCCACAAGCGACGAGCCTCGCTGTCGCCATTTTCCAGTTTTTTAAACCATTCTCGAGCCTCATCTTCTAGTTCAGGATTCCGCTCAGCTTCTTCATGAAATTTGACGTAAAGGGCAACTAATTGCTCCACTGGGTTCTCAGCTTGGTCGATAAGACTCTCGTCGCCCCATTTTTTGATAGCGACAATTTGTTTGCCAAATTGTGTACCCCAGTCGCCCAAGTGATTATCTCGAAAAACTTCATAGCCACTAGCCTCTAGAAGGTTGGCAACACTGTCACCAATAATGGTGGAGCGTAAATGACCAATGGTGAAGGGTTTGGCGATATTAGGTGAAGAGTATTCAACAATCGCTTTTTTATTTTGACCCAAATCTAGCAACTCTGCTTTTTGCTTTGTCAAAATTTGTTCGAGAGTCTTTAAAAGATAATGCTCATTAAATTTAAAATTGATGAAGCCTGGGCCAGCAACGTTGATTGCTTCCAATAATTCGTTTTGATCTAACTCACTAATTTTATCGGCAATTTGCTGCCCCAAGTCTCGAGGAGAACTAAATCGCTCACTGGCTTCCTTGAAAGCCGAGAGGGCAACATTACTGGCAAGATCGCCAAAAGTTTCATCTTTTGGTTTATCAAGTTTGACCGGCACCTGCAAGGAAAAAGAAGCCAAAGCTTCTTCTATAATTTTTTGCAAGGCCAACTCTTTATCCATGAGCTTTATTATAACGGCAAATAGACAAAAAATCTGCCTTGACCATCACCACCCTTGATTATCTTGTCTGGGACACGCTCGCCCATTTGGTCAAATTTGCTTGCCACCACAATAGTATTTTCTTTGCTTAGATCTCCAGCGTTAATTTGATCAGCAAAAAAGAACAAATTGAGAATGCCACCTTGATAAGCGATTGGATTGACTTCAAAGGCAAATAAGGCGTAGATATAAGGATGCTGATAGTCGCTGGTAAAAACAATTTGCTTGATCTGACTGCGATCAAGAGACCTCAGATAGTCAAAGGTTTCCAGATAGCCATCCATAAAATCATCACTGCTGCGAGCTGGGTAATTTTGATAATAATGATACTGATAAGCCCCCAAAATCATTAAATAAAAAGCCACGATTGTTGTGTAAAAAAGTTTTTTATGTTCTTTTAAAGCTTGCCAGATTTCTTTGACTGCCAAAACCACCAAGAGAATGATGCCTGGCAGAGCCAAGAGACTTCGATTGCTACTACTTTGACCTTCAGCAATAATTGCAGGTAAAAAGCCCAGAGAGATCAAGCTCAGAGCTAGAGGAAAAAGTTTTTTGTCATATTTTCTAAAAAATAAATAAAAAATAATTAAAATTAAAGATAGAGGTTCGATGATGCCAAAGCGTCCATCGCCGTGACGGAAATTGCCCATGTTTTTGCCAAAAATGAGAAAGTCTAAGTTTAGGTAACTCAAGGCGTTACCAAATAAATTTCTCAGCAACTCTAGCCAATTAGCGCTGTTGGCAAAGATCGTGGAATTTGCTCTGGTCAAGCCTTGGCCTGTAAAAGCATCCAAGAGAAAAGGCAATAATAATAAAAGAGCTAGTGAAGCAACCATTAATAAATCTTTGTGTTTTTTGGCAAAAAAACGACGGTGGAGATAGAGCAAAAAGATAAATAAAAGAGGCACAGTAATTTTGCTACTGTGATAAGCGTAAAGAGTGCTCACCGCTAGGCCGGTAGCCAAGAAAAAATTGCTAATCTTTTTGAGTCTCAGGTAGCGATAAAAGAAATAAAGCGCCCAAAGTAAAAGCGCTAAAGCCAAGCCTGATTCAAAAGCCAAGCGTGAATAATGTAGATGCCAAGGTGAAACGGCCAAGATCAAAGCAGCTAAAAGGGCCCATTTTTCTCGCTCTGGATTTTTGTAAAATAATTCTCTAAAGAGTAAGTAGACAGCCACAACTGCCAAAACTCCCCACAAAGCAAATGGTAGGCGCACTGCCCATAAATTCATGCCAAAAATTCCAGTGAAAATTCCGCTTTGGTAAATAGCTAAGGGAGCCTTGTAGTCGCCAAAAGAGCGAAAACTGATGGGCAATTTATTGAGCCACTCATCTCTTCTGGTCGTTAGAATCGCAAAACCATTGTAAGCGATGGCCGCCTCATCCCAAGCCATCCCTTGAGGAACTTGAGCGAGTTTGTAAAAACGAAGAGAAATGGCGAGGAGTATTATTAGAAATAAAGGTAAGATTTTTTTAATCATCTTAGCGCATTTTAATCAACCAATAAGGTTGCCACAATAAGAAACTAATTTTTTGCCAAAAGTTGGCGTTCTTCCAAGTAAACTTCTTGGCATTGCGCCAACTCATATCACGCATTTTCTTCTCACCAAAAACAGATTTGTTGGTCGTCTCATGATTGTGATCTACTTGAGCTTTGGGCTCAAAAAGCACTAGGTAGCCTCTCTTACGAGCTTGGAAAGAAAGATCAATGTCTTCCCAATAAGCTGGATAATAAAGCTTGTCAAAACCGCCAATCTCTTGAAAAATTGATTTTCTAAACATGGCGCTGCCACCACTAGCCCAAGCAGTTTCACCAAGCGACATGTCCTTGTAACGACTGTGAAGGAACATTCCTCGCTCAAACCATAATTTGTTGCGACCACCAATTTCTCCCAAATGAGTCTCATGTTCCAAACAACCTACGGCAAAAACTTGAGAATTCTCAAAATGTGGGACGAGGTATTGCAAGCAATCTTGGTATGGGGCAACGTCATTATTGATCAAAAAGACCAGTTCATTTTGTGCTACCGCAAAGCCACGATTGGAGGAGGCTCCAAAGCGCTGATTGACTTGATTGACTAGCAAAACGACTCTTAAGGTTTTGTTTTTGCTTTTGTGTTGGCCTAGATAAAAATCTGCTGCAAATTCGGTAAATTGTTGTTTTTTGATTTGAAATTTCTTTTCAAACCAAGCAATAGTGTCATCTTCTGGGCCACTGGCATCGTCCACCACAATCAGTTCGTCTTTATCACGCATGCAGTCCAAAACTGCTTGGAGATTTTTCTCATAAAGATGTACACCTTTGTAACTGGGAATAACGATGGAAACATTTGGCATTAGCGGTTGACCATTTCTAAGAGGATCTTTTTAAATTTCTCTTTAGAAAAAAGCTGACTTCTTTGCTGGGCTAGTTGAGCCAACTTTTCTCTCGTTGCTTTATTTTTAATCAATTCTAGAGTTTTGGCAAGACAGTCATCTTCATCATTCCACAAACATTCCAGCAAAACTCTGCCCAAAATTTCTTTCTGTCCTCCTTTGTTTATTACTACCGGTACAGCACCAGCCGCCATCGCTTCAAGAGTGGAAATGCCGAAGTGCTCGGCTTTTTCTGGGTTCACTTTCTCATCTACTTCAAAGCCAGAGGCATGCCAATAAACAGTGGCCTGCTGGTAAAGCTTGATAAGTTCATCACGCTTGGCATTGTGAATAATTTTAATTGGTAATTTTTGACTAAGGCTTTTGACTTCTTTGGCAAATTCTTCATCTTCTTTCTTGCCTAATAAAACTAACTGCCAATCTTTTAAAGATTTAGAATCTAAGGACATCAGATCTTTAAAGAATTTGACTAAAACATCTTGGCGCTTGCTGTGGAGCTGACAAAAAAATCTACCCACTGAAAGAATGATTTTTTGTTTGCTTTGGCTTGAGTTGGCAAATTCTTGTTGGTCGACATAAGGTTGATGCACATAGTCAATCTTGGTTTGCCAAAATTTCTCAACGTATTTTTTGGTAAATTCGGAATTGGTGTTTTTGATTTGCCAGCTGGCTAATTTCAACTTCTCCAAGTAGGAAGATTTGTCCAAGGGTAAAGGAATTTGAATGTGTAAAATATTTTTATTGGCCAAAGAAAAGAAAAGACTGCCGTCAGTTTGGTAATAAAGAACATCGAATTTAGCTGTCCAGAAAATCTTCTGCAAAAAATTGGCTTCAGTAAAAAGTGGGCTGGCAATAAAATTAATCTCAGCCAAAGAATAGTTGAGAAAATCCTCATATTTTTTTCTAATTGCTTGTATTTCTGATTCGCTCAGTGGCTTGAGGCTACTAATCGCCATGTAAACTTCATGACCTTCCTCTTTTAGGATTTTGGCACAATCAAAAAGGTATTTTTCACCGCCACCTGTGTGCTTGGGCAAATAGGGAGAATAAAAGGCAATCTTCATAATTTAATTTTGCCTTCTCTCTGCCACAAATTTCTGATTTCTTGTTCTTCTTTGTCGTACTTACTTTTTAAACTGGGTTTTTGTTGGAGTTCCCAAACTTGAATGTAGACCATGATTCGATTGAGACCTTGAACCAAGGCTTCAATTAGTCCGACCATGCCATCTTTATAGCCTTGATGCTTGATAGCGCGACGATAAAATTCCATTCCTCCTTTACGAAGAATTGTCAGAAAATTAATTTTTTTGACCGTGGCGGCTGCTAAGGCAGTGGCTTCTTTGATCGTCCACTGAGCACTTTTATATAAGTTGTCTTGAGTGTTGCGATGGGTTAAGTGAATCATCTCGTGTTGCAATTGATGATTTTGACCTTTAAAAATGGGGCTCTCATGAATATCTCCCTCCCAGGACAAAAGACTTTCCTTGCGAAAAACTCTAGTTACCAGGTCATTTTGCCAATTGCCATGTTTGAGTTTTTGACCATAGCAAACATTGCTGCGTCTGATAGTCATGGCTTGGCAATCATTTTGTTCAATGTGTAGGAGAATTTCTTTGGCCAAAGCAGGGGTTACGCGCTCATCAGCATCAATGTAAAAAAGCCAGTCAGTTTCGACTAGGCTTTGAGCCTTTTCTCTCAATTTAGCGAAAGACTCATGGGCGAAACTGACAATTTTGCAGTTGTAGTTTTCGGCAATTTTGACAGTTTGGTCAGTTGAACCAGTGTCCAGAACAATAATCTTTTCGCAAAAAGATAAGGTTTCCAGACAAGCTTGGATCATCTTCTCTTCATTTTTAGTGATAATTAGAGCTGTGAGCTTGGATTGCATATTTAAATAAAAGCTTGTTTGCCCATGCGACCAATAAAAACGTCTAAAACGGCTTTGCGTTCGCTTTGGTTACCTTTGAGCAAAATGTTGAAAGCAAGATGTAAAGCAGTGAGTTTACTACGCCAAGGCGCATGTCTCATTGCCAAGAACAACCTGTTTCTAGTTTGATAATACTGTTGTAAAGGTGAGCCTGCGCCACCAGTAGAGCGACCAATTTTGTGATAAACCACCGAACTGGGGCAATACATTACTTTGAGACCAGCGCTTTGCACTCTCAAGCTATAATCAACATCTTCGCTGTAGAGAAAAAAGCGATCGTCAAGGGGGCCAATTCTTTCAATCACTTCTCGACTAATCATCATCACGCAACCGGTAGCATAATCAGTCTCGCTGGCTTGCTCAAATTGACCGCGATCAACTTCATCAATGCCAATGTGATAAGACAAAAGGTTAGTCCAGTCTACTTTGCCACCCACGTACCAAAGCACTCGTCCTTTTTCTGCTTCGGCGTAAGAGTTCTCAAAGTATTCGTAATTTTTATGGAAGTAAATTTTGGAAGCAGCTAGGCCAATTTTTGGGTCATGCTTCATCATTTTGTAGAGCTCTTGCAAGAAATCTTTAGTGACGATGGTGTCGGAATTAAGGAGCAAATAATAATCACTGTCGTAGTGATCAATGGCATGTTGGATACCTAAATTATTGCCACCTGAAAAACCAAGATTGCTTTCGCTGCGCAAAAGATCAACTTGAGGATTTTTTTTGAGAAAAGGTTTGCTAAAAGTAAGCAAATCTTTGGAACCATTGTCGACCGCCACGATGCGATAATCAAAACCAACATGCTCAATTTGACTCAAAGAGTCGATAGTAGCTTTGGTGTCTTCTGGCGTGTTGTAGTTGACGATAATAATCGAAATGTGATTCTTCATAGATT
Organism: Candidatus Pacebacteria bacterium UBA6188; assembly: GCA_002422765.1. Taxonomy (GTDB): domain Bacteria; phylum Patescibacteriota; class Microgenomatia; order UBA1400; family PJMF01; genus UBA1364. Next base: position 26,319 of record DITI01000009.1, read on the forward strand.
CAACTTTCTTTTGCAAAGTGCCACTATTTTGGATAAGCCCTTTTTTTCCTTGCTCTCTAAGTCTCTCACCCAGTAGTTTAACTCTTTTTGAAAATGACGCAAATCTTTGAGTAATTCTAACCTTTGATTTTTTTCTAAACTAGGGTGCTTGCCAAGTTGATCAAAGATTTTCATTTGCACTGTCATTTGGTAAACAGCCTGCATTAAGCTTAAATATAAACCACGAGCGCCATCTTTATAACCTTCTTTCGCAAAAAATCTGCGCAAAAAATCATCACTAAAGGCTTTTAAGAGTTTGGATTGAGACAAAACAAAGCCTTTTGTCTTGGATTTCTGCTCTGCTTCAATATCAGTGTAGCGGTCAAAACGAGTCAAATAATCCTTGGTGTCCACATAGTTATGATGCAAAAGAGCTAGATCTGACTTGGCTGCTAGAATTTGAGCCTTGTAGCCATGCTCAATGACTGGCTGAGCGTGAATCTGTTCACCCCAACTTACCAAGCCATTTTTGAAAAAACGCAACTGATAGTCTGGCCACCAGCCAGTGTGTTGCATCCAATAGCCACTGAAGATATTTTTTCTAGGCAAGTAGTAAACATCACCCAGGTCTTTTTGGTCAATTTTTTGTAGTTCTTTGGCTAAGCTAGGCACTACCTCCTCATCAGCATCCAAGACCAAAATCCAATCTTTAGTAGCTTGGGCCAAGGCAAATTTGCGCACTGGCTCAACAAAACGAGAATCTTCTTTGTAATCGAGAATCTTGGAGCAATACTTGGCCGCCTTGTCTTTGGTTAGATCAGTGCTTTTGATGTCCACCAAGATTACCTCATCGGCAAATTGGACTGAGCTGAGAGTTTTGACAATCGTTGAAGCTGAGTTCTTGGCGATCACTACTGCGGAAATTGACATAAAGAGCCATTTCTTGGTTTCGTTAGAGATATATTGATAGTATGATAGCAGTTGTCATGAAAAAACTTAAGTCTCTATCGATTTTTTTTCCTGTTTTTAATGAAGAGGCCAACCTAGAAGTTTTAATCACTCAAGCTTTACGTATCTTGCCCGAAATTACCAAGCGTTATGAATTACTAATCATTAACGATGGTAGCACCGATGACAGTCTCAAGATTGCTCAAAAATTGGCTGCTCAAAATAAAGAATTGCGAGTTATTTCTCATTCTAGTAATCTTGGTTACGGTGAAGTACTCAAAACTGGCATCAAGCAAAGTCAATATGAATGGATTTTTTGGACAGATAGCGATCTGCAATTTGACCTCTCAGAACTAGCGAATTTCATTAAAGAGACAAATAAATATGATGCAGTGATCGGCTATCGCAAAAAAAGAGTGGAAGGAGTTTTTAGGCACTTTAACGCTAATCTGTTCAAACTTTACATTGACTTGCTCTTTAGAATTCACGTCAAAGATATTGACTGTGCCTTCAAGCTTTTTAGAGCTGACCTTCTCAAAAAGCTTAAGTTGAGCTCTGGCAGTGCTTTTACCAGCGCTGAAATTCTTTATTTGCTCAAGAAAAAAGGGGTTAAGTTTAAAGAAATTCCTGTCAATCATTATCCTCGACTTTATGGTCAAGCTACTGGGGCCAACTTAGGAGTAATTGCTAAGGCTTGCCTAGAAGCTTTGACTACCTATTTAAAGATTAAGTTTTCTTCTCTAGAATCTAAGGTTAAGCATGATTAAGAAAATTTTAACAACTTTGACTTTAGTTTTAATTTTTTTAGCTAGTAGCTATTCGCTCCTGCATCGTGGTTTTTTTCATGTTCATGATTTTACTCACGCTGCTCGCATTGCCGAAATGGCCAGCGCACTCAGAGACGGCCAATTGCCGGTGAGATGGAGTGCAAACTTCGGCTTTGGTTTCGGCATGCCTTTGTTCAATTTCTACGCGCCTTTACCCTATTTTGTAGGAGCTTTATTTTTACAACTGGGTTTTACGGCCGTAGCTAGCCTGAAAATACTTTACTTGCTAAGCAACTTTTTGACCTTGTGGGGCGCTTATCTTTTGGGTAAAAAACTTTTTGGTCGAGCTGGAGCTTTGCTTTTAACTGCCGCCTATACTCTGGCTCCTTACAGAGCGGTCAACCTTTTTGTCAGAGGAGCTCTTAGTGAAGCTTGGGCGATGGCTTTTTTACCTTTTGTTTTGTGGGGAATCATTGCTTTTATTCAAACTAAGCAAAAAAAATACCTTCTAGTTTTGCTAAGCGCTTTAGCAGCAATTATCCTCTCTCACAATCTTACAGCCTTAATGTTTATTCCCCTGAGCGCTCTCTTTGTTTTTGTTTACCTGCTTAGAGAAAAACAAATTAAGTTGATTTGGCAATTTATTCCGACCTATATTTTGGCTTTTGCTCTAACCGCTTTTTACGTTTTGCCAGCTTTATTAGAAAAAGACCTTACCATCATTGAACAGATTTTTGCCGGTTATTTTCATTACGCCAATCATTTTCTTTATATTCGTCAGTTTTTTCAAGACAACTGGCAATATGGTGGTTCTGCTTGGGGGCCAGACGATGGGATTTCTTTTTTCTTGGGCAAGGGTCAGCTTTTGGGCTTGCTCGCCCTATTCTACTTGGCCGGCAGATTACTTTGGCAAAAAAGCAAAACCTTTATTCAAAGCAAAGCCTTTTTCTTTTTAGTTTTCTTTAGCTTGGCCACTCTTTTAAGCTTATTTTTGAGTTTGCAAAGAAGTTTTTTCATCTGGGAGAAATTTGAGTTTTTACAATACATTCAATTCCCTTGGAGATTTTTAGCGGTAGCGAATTTTTTCCTTGCCCTTTTGCTCGGCGCTTCTAGCTATTTAATTAGAAATAATTATTATCGCTACGCTTATGCTTCTTTTTTACTGTTCTTTCTATTTTTCAACTTAAGCTTCTTTAAGCCCAAAGCTTATTTAGATGATCCTAGCGGTCTTTACTATGTTGAGCCACAAAGAATCAGTGCCGAAATGAGCGAGATTTTGCCAGATTATATTCCCAAGCAAATGGTCGAGCAAGAAATTCTTCAAAGTGAAGGCCAAAAAAGACCGGAATTTTGGTTAGAAAAGTCTCACGCTGATGACAAATTAGAGCTGATGTTTGCCAATGGCTTTAGCAAGTTGTTGCTAACTGAGCTTAGAGAGGAGTCCTTGCTTAACTTTAAAGTTGCTTATTTTGCTGGCTGGCAAGCAGAAATTGACGGTGAAGTTCAAGAAATTATCATCAATCCTGAATTAGGTAATATTCAGCTTTTGGTACCGGCTGGCAGTCATAAGGTGGCAATTTATTTCAGTGAAGCAACCTTGCCTAGACAACTTGGTGACAGCCTCTCTGTTATAGCCATCATTATTACTCTTTATTTTTTCTCGCCTTTTGCCAAAGTAGCAAACAAGCCAAAAGACTAAAAAGACTCAGGCTATTACCAATCATTCTTGGCCAGGTGCCTTGAGTAAATTTTGATTTGATTTGGTATTCTCCAGGCTCTAATTCATAGGCCAAGCGACCCTGAATTTCTTGATTGTCTAAATAAACGAGTTTCTGACCATTAGCTTTAGTTTCCCAACCTGGGAAAAAAGCTGTTGATTCAACTACAACGCTTTTCTCTTTCAAATTTAAAAAGTATTCACGAGATGAACCATACAGTTTCTGAACTTCTAGTTCTCCCTGACCAGATAAAATAAAAATTGGTTCTTTTTTGCCTTCATAAAAAGCAAACTCAAAAGTTTTGGGCATGTTCTCCTGATTAACTGAGGTGGTGCCCGCATCAGCATCATAGTCAATAATGTTTTTGTGATGATAATCAATTGGCTTCACTTGCCAAAATTGCCAGAGTTGTAAAAACACTAAGACCAACAAGATATTCTTGAGTGGCTTATGAAGTTGGCTAAAAATCAAGGCAGAGATGGGCAACAAAACAATCGAAAATAACAAAGCCAAACGCCAAGGAAATTGAATGAAACTGGCAAAAGGCAAAAGCTCATAGAGGGGACGACTAATTTCCAATTGAGCCAAAAAAAGCAGTGCCAAAGCTATGAAAAAAACTAAGTATTTTTGATTCTGTTTTTGCCAGAAAAAAACTATGGCTAAAATTAAAAGAACTAGCTGTAAGATTCCCAAACCATAGGTCATTGAATCAACTGAGCCAAAATAAGAATAGCCAAAATGAATGGGCCAGCTTAAAAGTTGAGCTAAGGTCGGAAAATGCTTGTAATAATTAAGTGAAAGATCAACGTTGTCTAGGATAATCAGATTTTTTTCAGCAATAGCTGACAACCAAAACCAAAGTGCGTTGGTAAAACCCCAGATAAAAGCGAGAAAGAATTTTTTGAGTAACTTGAGATCGTGCCAATAAATCCACACAGCGTAAAAAATCAAGAGAATACTAGCAAAAAAAGCAGTGATGTTGTGAGCGAGAAAAAGCATGCTTAAAAGCAAAGTTAGATAAACAAGATTTCGATCTAAAAGTTTTTGATCAAGCTTGATTTTTTCCAAGAAATAAAAAATCCAAGGCAAAATACTCCAAGCCATAATCTCACCAATGTTACCTCTAAAAATAATGCTGGTGTAAATATAAGGATTCAAAGCAAAAACCAATAAAGCAAAAATCCTAGCGTTTTTGTTAAAGTCTTTGGCTCTTAAAAATAAATTAGCCCCAACCAGAGCCAAAAAAACTGAGAGACTGATGAGCAATTTAAAAGTTAGCTCATAGTGAAAATTAAGAATGGAAAATGGCAAAGATAAAATATTGGCTAAAGGATAATTATAATTAAAAACTGGGTAACCATAACCATTGACCAAGTTTGGAGCTAAGCGAGGGGGAATCTGTAATTCTCTAACTGCTATTTTGTAATTGGCAAAACGAATTAGATGATTATTGCCATCATGAGTGACCGGCACTCCTTGATGGAAAAAATACCTAGTGCTAATTAAAGTTAATAATAAAAAAAATAAAAAAGAATAAATTTTTTGCATAAATATTTAGTTATTTGCTTACCAAAATCAAACTAGGCTCACCATTTAGAAAGTTAAACTCTCTAACAAATGAGAAGCCCTCAGGGATTTCATTTTCGTAGTAAATGAATTTTGCTTGTTTTTTATTAAAATCTTTTTCCCTATAAATATAATCAAAAGGATCGGCCAAGCCAAAACTATTAATAGGATTATTGAGAAGTGCATTTTTGAGTTCTCTAGTTTGATCCAATAACTCTGGAAAGTAATAATAGATGAAAATTCTAGGCAACCAATAACGCTCATCAATTTCCACACTGTAAAAGTCCTGATGATGCTCCTGCAGGTATTGACCGACCTGATTGTAACTATATAGCCAAGCTTCACTCGATCTCTTTGGGTAATCAATAAAATAATCACTATAATAAAAAACTGCATTTGCCAAAAATAAAGAAATGATTAATGCTAAAAACCATTTTTTACCAAGCAAATAAGCTTCGTTAATTCCCCAAGCAATTAAGATTGACACTGGCACGAATAAATAAATCGCTCGAGAAGCGTGAGGCACTTCATAAACCATAGCTGAGGGAATAGGTGCTAAAGCTAATAAAGCGAGAAGCAACAAAGACATTTTGCTTCTTAAGTTTTTGCAAAGCAAAAAAAGTCCAAAATAATAAAAAGGCAAACTTATAAGCAAAAACTCACCAAAATAGGCGGAGTGTTGACGTAAATTTGTGTCTCCCTTTAAAAACAAAAAGCTCGGACTATAGTGAAGCAACATGTGATCCAGGAAGTCTCGTAGAGCTAAAAGATGGCGATGATAAACCAATTTAGAATAAAGACTAGAGTCATAGTTTTCTAAATATTGGCTAGATTCAGCGATCACTCTTTGACGACGAATTAAATTGTCATTGTTGAGACGATAATCTTGACTTCTCTCGTAATAAGGAGAATTGATGATAGGCAGCATACTTAGGACAAATGCAAAGATGGAGAGAAAAATCCAAGTTTTTTTATTTTTTAATTTTTCAAAAAAAATCAGCGCTAAAGCCAAAAAGAGTAAAGGAATAATCACGCGTAAAGAATAATAAGAATAGACAGCCACGATGGCAAAAAAAGTGCTCAGTAAAAAATAAAAGTTTTTTCCTCGCAAAGCTTTTAAGAAAAATAAAACTGCCAGCAACAAAAAACTCACTGAAAAACTAGATTCGAAAGCAATGCGAGCAAAATGAGTTGGCCAGGGAGAAATTGACAAGATAAAAGCCGTCAAAATGGGCATTAATTGGTATTTCTTGGCCAAAGTACCGTCAAAATTTAATAATTCTTTGACTAGCAAATAACTTAAGTAAATTAACAACAAAGAGAAAATTGCCACCGGCAAACGAATGGCTAAAGGGTTCATGCCTAAAAATTTAACCGACAAGCTTGTAGCCCAAATTAAAACTGGAGCTTTAAAATCCCCATAAGAACCAAGTACCGGTTGAAACCAAGACATGTTGTTCATGTCTTTACCGGTTTGACTAATACTATAGGCATCTAAACCAATGGCTGCCTCATCCCAATACAAAGAAGCTGGATTCTCTCCCAATTGAAAAAAGCGTAAGAAAATTGCCAAAGCAAAAATGAGTATTAAAAAAAACTTTTCTTTGTTTTTATTCATATTTAACTAAGCCTAATTTTTGATCTATGACAATTTTTTCTTCACTGCCTAGATCTGCCAAGTTTTTAATAAAATGATAACGCAGTAGTTGCTCGCCATAGTAAAAATTGATCTGATCAGCATCCTGATACTTCATTGTAGAGAAAAAATCAGAGCTTGGTAGTTGTAGATACCAAGCCGTTAAGATGTACTGATAGCCACCTTCGTCAATCACGGATATTTTTTGGTCAGAATATTTTTGCTCTGCTTCAAATAGCAGATCTCTATATTCTACAAAAAGTGAGCTTGGCTGTTGTTGTGGGTAATCGAGAAAGTATTTTTTGTAATAAAAAGCACTCTCTAAAGCCAGCCCTAAAATTATTAGGGTAAAGATTGTTCTGCTGTGCTTGAGAAAAACAGTACTCAGTCTGTCAATGAACATGGCCGCCAAAGATAAAAGCATAAAAAAGAAAAATAAACTTCGTGTCGCGTGAGGACTATCCACTGTTACGACTGAGGGGGCTAAGGCAATCAAAAGCAAATAAAAACAGATGAAATGTCTGGATCGCATTTTTTTGTCGGCTGGTTTGATAAGAAATTCTCCCAACAAATCAATCAGCATAAAAATAGCCAAGAAATAAAGCAAATAAAATAAATGCCCTGTTGCTGGCAAACTGTGCCAAGGATGACTCCCTCCATTTTCAACTAAAAAATTTAAAGAAAAACTGTCCAAAAAGTTTCGTCCAATTTCTTTAGCGTAAAACAAATATTTATTGCCTAGAATCATTCGGTAGTTTTCTGGCAAACTTGTTCGATAAGTAGCGAAGTCTTGCCAAAGAGTTTGGTCGTTAAAAATGGTAATACCACTTTTTTGACTAGCTAAACTAGCAAAATTAAAAGCTCCAAACAAAAATATTGCTACAAACAAAAGAACCGGCAACAACCAAGTTTTATAATTTTTTAAGCCATGTTGAAAAATTATGATGGGCAAAATAAATGGCAAAAGCAAGAGTGGGGTATTGTAAGTTAAGGTAGCAAGAAAAAGTAAAAAAGCAGCTAAATAATAATTACTTTTACTTTTAAGCAAGAAAAATAAACTGGTCACAAAAAGTAAAAGAGCCAAATTGGCTTCAAAAGCAATTCTGGAATAAAAGAAGAAGACAGGATTTAAAGCCACAAATAAAGCCAATAAAAGAGACGAGCGAGTTTTTAACTTTAAAACATCTCGAGCAAAAAAGAAAGCCAAAACAATTAGTAAGCTACCAGCCAAAGCTGATGGTAAACGCACTACAAAATCATTACTTGGCAAAAAATTAAATAAAAAGGCCAGCAGATAAGGATAACTCGGCAATTTGTAATCACCAAAAGACTTAAAAA
>DITI01000037.1:0-2192 GCA_002422765.1 Candidatus Pacebacteria bacterium UBA6188
TGGAGAAGTTATGCGGTGGATCCGGCTGGTAGCAACACTTGGTCAGCTACACAAGGAACTCCTAGAAGCTTTACCACTCTAGCCACTCCCTTACCGGCCAGTGCTTGTTATCTGCAAAAAAGCATTGCTAACGATCAAATTTTGATTAGTTGGACCGACAACGCTAGTAATGAAGATTTCTACGAAGTGCAACGCAGTGTCAACGGAGGTGCCTGGACTACTCTCCAAAGCGGTCTTTCTCCCAACACCACCAGCTTACTAGATACTGGTGTTACTCAAGATAACACTTATCAATACCGAGTTGCCCCCTACTTTACCGGACCCATGTACGCCGCTTGGTGCGTTGCCAGCCAGCTTAACCTGGGTGTTGGCCTGTTCAATCTAGAAGGTCTTAATGTGAGTGGCCTACATTTCAACTAAGCTAATAATTTAAGGAATTAATCTGCGCAAATGTAATAAGTGGAAGGGACTGGTGTGTTCACTTGGCAGGTGCTAACACTCTTGGCGATGTCAGCGTCAGAGGCATTTTCCAGCTGCGTGGCCAAGAGAAAATCTTCACCCCAATCTAACTGAGCATATTCAAATTGAGTGGTGTCGATCATTTTTTTCATATAGACATCATTGCCGATGGCAAAACTACCATCGTCATTAGGGCACAACAAGGTGCCATCGTCGCCACAACCCACAATTCCACCATTATCATCGTCAGCTGGATAAGCTTGAAAGTCGTTGTAGTACATGCGCAAAGAAACCTTGAGTTGGCGCAAATCATTCTTCTTGGCACTATCCCGGGCTCGAGCACGTACGCCAATGAGATTGGGCAGCAAGACTGCCACCAGCACTCCCAAAACGGAGATGACAACTAATAATTCGATCAGGGTAAAAGCGTTTTTCTTTTTGGCCATAAATAAACTCTCAGTAACTATTCACAATATTTGGTGTTGTAGTCAAATTACTACTCATCACTACGTAATTACAAGTATTCACCGACAAGACCGTATCGATAATGCGGCAGTAAGTGCCACTATAATAAGCTGGGTCATCATCCTCATTGCGAGCAATATCTCCATCCTCAGTATTCTCCAGATAAGCAAAAAGTCGATAAGTTGTTCCCTGTGAATCAGAAAGGTAAAAGTACTGACTACCACCAGGATCTTGAGGGATCTTACTCATGTAAAGAGTGGCGTTTTCAGTGTTCTGCCAAACATCTCCCCACACACATTCCTCAGCGGCATTCTCACCACAGCCCAAAATTTTGCCTCCAGAACCGTATGGATAGTGACCAAAATCATTGTAGTAAAGCTCAAGAGTTTTACTAATACTTTGTAAATCTTGCTTACGCTTGTTGTCTCTAGATTTTTGCTGAACACTGCCAAAAGTGCGCAGGCCCAAACCAACGAGCAAAGCCATGATCGCCATCACCACTAAGAGTTCGAGTAAAGTAAAAGCGCGCTGTTTTTTCATAAATCAATTCTCTACTGTCTGGCACAAGGCGTCTCGTTATAACACTGAGAGACGGTAGTGTAAGGACCCATGTCACAATTATTACCTTGCACCCAGACATTGCAATCCTGCTCAGTGGTGTAGGCAGAGTTGGCGCAACAATAACACAAATGAGTGTCACAATATTCCGGCACGGCTGTAGGAATTGGCGTGGCAGTGTTAGTGGGCAAAGGCGTATTGGTGGGGAAAACTGCTCCTTCCAAAACTAAGGGCACCCCTTCAGCAATGCCATAGACATAGTTGAGGGAGTTAGGAAATTTGGGGTTATCCTCAGGAATCCCACAACCAAATTGGCAGCCAAATTTCTCAATAATTGGATCAGATTTGTCATCCAAAATACTCAACACTCTGTAGCCCAAACTATTGTCGCCACTGCCAGGAAAAGGCATGTAAAGATAAGGCTCGCCGGTCACTGGGTCACAAGGTACTTCTTTGAGATAAGGCTGAAGTGAATCACCCCAGCAGTCAGCCAAGTATTCTTCAGGAGGATAGGCTCCGCGGTCATTATAGTAGTCTTCGAAAGCCAACTTAATGTCGCGCAAATCACTTTTGCGCTGGGCATCATGAGCTCGATTGGTGTCGGTCGTAAAAACTCTAAATAAAGCAATTAAAGCCACCATCAAAATCGCCACCACGATCAAGATTTCTATTAGGGTAATGCCTTTTTGCTGCTTCACTTTCATCTTGTT
>DITI01000037.1:2206-8670 GCA_002422765.1 Candidatus Pacebacteria bacterium UBA6188
AGGCCTACTTTTTTCTTCCCCTACTTCATCAATCCCCTCATCAATAGCAAGCTTCTTTTGATCTTGGTTCTAGCCTTAATTATCAGCGCCACTTTTGTCATCAGCAGTCTTCAGAAGAAATCTTGGGAACTGATCAAAACTCCTTTTACCCTACCTTTGCTGGGTTTTGCTCTGTTGGTGGTGGTTTCCAGCTTGATTAGTCATCAATATCCTAGCAAACAATTCTTGGGTATGGGCGGAGCTTACTTGAGTTTTGCACTGGTAGTCTTATTGGCTCCTAGCCTGATTCAAGAAAAATTTAAAAAATGGTTGGTTTATGCCCTCAACAGCGCGGCTATTTTGCTTAGTGTATTTTCTATTTTGCAATTGTTTGGCTTGGGGCTAGCCCCCATCTTCAATCGTCTGAGTGTTCTCAATCTGCCCAACAGTCTAGCTTTTTCCCTAGCTGGAGCTACTTTTGTCAGCATTCAATTTTTATCCGCGGTTTTAGTCGCCAATGTTTTTGACCAAAAATCTTGGAAGGCCTCTATCTTTAATAAAGTGACCACTGTATTAATTGCTATTGCCCTAGGCATCAATATCTGGGCAGTTTTACCTGGCGGCGAAGCTCGCTTCCAAAGCCTGTCTCTTGCTGGTAGCGCCAGTATTGCCAAGGACAGCCTGACTTTCACCAAAAATGCTCTTTTTGGTTATGGTCCAGACTCTTACAGCAATGCTTACAGCATTCTCAAGCCAATTTGGATCAATGGCTTAAACTATTGGAAGTTTACCTTCGATTCAGCTTTCAATTTACCACTCACTGTTTTGGTGAGCCTAGGTCTGATCGCTTTCTTGGTTTATTTGTTCTTCTTGTGGCAAGTAGTTCAAACAGTCAAAAAGAGTGATGAGGAAAATATCTTTCTCAAAACCCTAATCTTTGCTGGCCTCGCTTGGCAATTTTTAGCCCCAGTCAACCTAGTAATGTTGGCCCTGTTGGGAATCGCCATGGCTTTCTTCATCAGAGACAACCAAGACCATTATCAAAAACTCAACTTCAGTGTCCATCACTTGTCTGATTTCTTTAACCGTGGCAAGGCTCAAGCTAGAAATTACGTCTTTTTGTTGAGCAATGGGCTCTTGTTGGCTGGCTTGATACTAGTTGTCTATTTAAGTGGCAAAACTTTCCTCGCCTACCACTTGCTCTACAAGAGTAATGCTAGTGTGAGCAAAAACGAAATTGCCATGGCCTATGACTACCACAAGCAGGCTAAAAACTTGGCTCCTCAATTGGATTTTGTCAGACGCAGTTACTCGCTCATCAACCTACAGATCGCCATTGCCCTATCCAACAAAGCTGACATTACCCCAGCCGAACAAGAACAGGTTTTGCAGTTGGTCAATCAAGCTATTCGCGAAGCCAAAGCTGCCACTGTCCTAGATCCAGCTAACTATCAAAATTGGTCTGTTTTGGCTCAAATCTACGTCCAACTAGCTGGCACCACCGAACAGGCCAAACAAGAAGCCTTCAACGCTTTGGCTCGAGCAGCTACTTATAATCCTAACGATCCAGAGATTAGACTAACTCTTGGTCAGCTTTTCTTTAACAGTGAAAAATATTCAGAAGCCATCACCTTCTTTGATCAGGCAATTGAAAGAAAGCCAGATCTCTTCGTCGCTCATTATTACATGGCTAGAGCTTTCTTGGCCAACAAGCAACTGACTGAAGCCAGAAGTTCACTCATCAATAGCCTCAATCTCGCTCCTAGAGACAGTGAGGAATATAAAGCCATTGAAAAAGAGCTCAATATGTTGGTGGCAGAAATCGACAGTCTTAATAAAGCCAAAGAAGACGGCCCCACCATTGACTTGCCGGCAATCATTACCGAGCCAGCTGCAAGTGCCGCTTCAGGACTTTCTGATTTGCTGGATGAAAAAGACGCTGAAGCCGCCATTCAAGATGGTGCTCTCAGTTCTGATCAAAACCTAGTAGAAAATTAGAGCGTTTGAGCCACAGCCTTTTTGACTTCTTCCAAACCCTCATTAGTAACTGTGCTAAAAAAGATCACATTCACATCTTTATCTATAAAATATGATCTAAAGATATCTAATTGCTTAGAAGTGTATAAATCTATCTTATTTATAGTCACAATGACTCGCTTGAGCAACATTTTTTCGTCATAATCAGTCAATTCTTTGCGGAGTTGCTCATATTGTTGCCAAAGCAACTCTGCTTTATGCGAATCGCTAACACTTTCATCAAAAATCACTGCTTCTTCCAAGAAAAGCACAAACATCAAACTCTGACAGTTCTCAATGTGGCGCAAGAAATCCAAACCCAAGCCCTTGCCCTGACTGGCTCCCTCGATCAAACCGGGAATATCAGCGATCACCAATTCTTCCTTGGCTTGCCCAGAACCAAGATGCATAATGCCAAGGTTGGGTTCAATCGTGGTAAAAGGATAGTTAGCAATTTTGGGATTGGCTCTAGTGACTTTGGCTAGAAAAGTGCTTTTGCCAGCATTAGGTAAGCCCACCAAACCAAGATCAGCCAACAGTTTTAACTCTAATTGCACTAATTTTTGTTCACCAAAACCGCCATACTCAGCCTCTAGCGGAGTTGTCTTGGTTGAAGACTTGAAATGGACGCTACCGCGACCGCCCTTGCCTCCCTGACAAATCAGAAGTTCTTGGTCAGCTTCCTTAAAAACAAACAGCTCTAGTTTTTCATCAAAAACTTCCAGTTGATTATCTGGGTCTCTTGGCGGAATGCCCTGATTCTCATCCTCAAGATAGTACTTGCCACCACTGACAAACTCTTCAGCCAATAAAGAATTATTTCTTTTTTTCTTGGCAATTTGATTCTCTGCTAGGAGGTAAATTACGGTGCCAACTGGAACTTCAAGAATTTTATTCTCACCTTTTTCACCAAATTTTTTACGGCGACCACCGTTTTGCCCCTTCTGTGCTTTGACTAGTTTCACGCCAGCAAAATCTCTCAAGGTGGTAAGACCAGCCTTACTGCGAATTAGGATTGAACCACCATCGCCACCATCACCACCATCAGGACCACCCTTGGTGACAAATTTCTCGCGACGAAAAGAGACTTTGCCATCTCCCCCGTCACCGGCTGCTAAAGTTAATTTGACTAAATCGATCATGGCTTATTATCCCATACATCCTTTATATTTGTTAGTCAGCTCCTTCAATGGGCTAAGAAAATATAAAAAGGTTTACGAGACTGATAAAAATGAGCTCACTTTAAACCTACTTCAAAAAGCTCAGGGGATTTAATAATGCTCCGCCTTGGCGAATTTCAAAGTGTAAGTGAGTGCCTGTGCTACGTCCGGTGCTGCCCATTTGGCCAATCACGTCACCACGCTTCACTCTTTGACCTTCAACTACTTGGACTACTGACATGTGAGCGTATAAGGTCACATAGCCATTGCCATGATCAATCACTACACGGTTGCCATAACCAGAACTGTCTGGCCAACCAGCAGTTGTCACCAAACCTGCATCAGCCGCCAAAATTGGACCGGCAGCTCGATTGGCAATATCAATTGCTTTGTGAAAGAAACTATAGCCCTGAGTAATGCCACCTGAAGCTGGCCAAATGAAAGAGCCTAGAGCGGAAACTGTGCCTGCATCTGGAGTGAGAGTGCCAAAGCGAGTGGTATTGGCCACATTGGCTGGCAAGCGCACTTCTGCCTTAACACCTTCTGGCACCATTAAGTATTGACCAACCACCAAACCAAAGGTTTCATCATTGAGGAATTCGTTGAAGGGATAGTCAACAATCATCTGCACTTGAGAACCATCAAGACCATATTTTTTACCAATTGAGTAAATAGTTTCACCGCGAGCGACTTTGTGACGCACACCATCAACTGGCAAAATACTTAGCTCTTGGCCTGGCTTGATAGTAGATTTTTCAGTTAAATTGTTTTCCCAAAAAATTGTACTCGGTTTGAGTCCATAACGCTCAGCAATGCTGGAAATCGTCTCCCCATCAGCCACGATGTGACTGATAATTTCTCCACCTCGATATTGGCGCACTTCTTCGGCCTGAGAAGTGTAAAAGTCTGGAGCCGCTGCAGTGGCGGTGGAAAGCACTGGGCTAGCCATCACGCGCTGCTGTTGGTTTTCATCTGGCTTAGATAACAAGCTGGGACCCAAAGTCACCATCAAAAAAGTCAGACCAATTGTCCCAAAATGCAGAAAAGGCTTGGTATATTTTCCCCTTTGCATGTAAAGCACGTCAACGAACTTGTCTTTGAAGTTTTCAAACCAAGAAAAAATTCCATAAAAACGATGCTTAATATAAGTTCTGACAAAACTGCCAAAAGCCCGCAAGTCAATAAATAACTGACGAGACGAGCTGATAAAGTTGGCAAGTTGCTTCATGGTTTTTTAATTTAGCCCTTGAGTGAGGCCAAGAAATCCTTGTTGCTATCGGTTCTCTTGAGCTTTTCAATCAAAGTAATGGTTCGCTCATCCTTACCCAACATGTCTAACATGCGATGCAAAGTGATGATTGACTGATAGGTCACTGGATCGATCAGGAGATCGTCACGACGAGTGCCTGATTTTTGTACGTCAATTGAAGGATGAATTCTTCTCTCAGCCAAACCTCGATCTAAATGTACTTCTTGGTTGCCGGTACCTTTGAATTCTTCGTAAACTAGATCGTCCATTCTGGAACCAGTGTCAACCAAAGCTGTACCAACAATGGTCAAAGAACCTTGGACTTCAAAGTTACGGGCAGCGCCAAAAAATTTCTTGGGTGGAAAGAGAGCGGCAGGATCAAAACCTCCAGATAAAGTTCTGCCTGAAGTTGGCATGGCTAGGTTATAAGCTCTGGCCAAACGAGTAATCGAATCAAGTAAAATAACCACATCACGACCAGCTTCAACCAAGCGCTTGGCGCGCTCAAGAGCTAATTCAGCTACACGACATTGATCGGTAGCTGGCTCATCAAAATTACTAGCCGCTACCTCGCCTCTACCTTTGGTCAAATACTCAATGTGACGACGAATGTCAGTCACCTCTTCTGGGCGCTCGCCCACCAAAACTGCCATCAAATGAATATCTGGATTATTGGCCGCCACACCAGTGGCAATGTCTTTGAGCAAAGTTGTCTTACCTGCCTTGGGAGGAGAAACAATTAAACTTCTCTGGCCTTTACCGATTGGAGCAATCATGTCGACAATGCGTAGTGACAAAGGCTCTTTGCCGGTTTCTAATTTGATCTGTGAATCTGGATAAACAGGAGTTAGGGATTTAAATTTGACGCGCTCTTTTCTCATGAACTCTTCTACTGTCAAACCATTCACTTTATCGACTTTGAGCAAACCCCAAAAACGTTCGTTATCTTTGGGTTTTCTGGCTGGGCCAGTCACCACATCTCCTGGACGAAGTTGAAGACGACGAATTTGAGAGGTCGAAATGTAAGCATCTCGCTCTGATTCGGCAAAACCAACCCGTAAAATGCCATGACCATCTCTGGACATGTCTAAAATACCTTCAATTGTTTCGGAAGAGCTATTGTCCTCTTGAAAACTACTGCGAGAAACCTTGTGGCGAATAATTCTTGGTGAAAATCCCCCACCCGAAGAAGCTCGCTCTTCTCTGCGATCACTGCTTGGCTGGCTATCGCCAACTTCTTGACTGACGGGAGGAGCTACCTCCACCACTGGAGCCACTTCTGCTACTGCTTGTTTTTCGAGTTGAACTGAAGCTTCTTTAGGATCTGCGACAGTGGTGCTAGTTTTTTTAACTGGCATAAAATATAAAACCTTTCTTAAGTTCTAAATATAGTTTGGTAATCAATCATGTTAATTATTTTTGGCTTTTAGCTTGGAGCGTGGCTCTCTCTGGAGAAATTAAAATGCAGGAAAAGTATTGGTCCTGTCAACTTATTATGTCAAAAAAGTCAAAAAATACAAGCTAATTAGTTTCCTGCCACAAGGATTGGCTTAAATCGACGCGCTCCCCTTTGAAAATTACTCCTTCTGCCACAAGCATTTGCTTCTTTTGGTCGAGTTTTTGCAAGCCAAAATAACCATTGAGACGACCATCAGCTGCTACTACTCGATGACAAGGTACTTCAGGAGCAAAAGGGTTGGTCCTCATAAAAACTCCTACCGCGCGAGCGGCTTTGGGTTTTTTAGCTAATCTGGCTATCTGGCCATAAGTAGCAACCTTACCTTTGGGAATTCTTCTGGTTTGTTGGTAAACCAACTCTCTGAAAGTCATGACAAAAATATTTTAACATGAAAAACCCTTGGCGGAGGCTCGGTTGCCTGCCCAACTACCGAGCATCCGCCAAAGATTCTTATCTATTTTGATAGCAATAGATATACTTAATTATAATTTACTATTTGTGAGGGTGATGGTAACCTATAAGCAATCGTTTGTCTCTTACGAGACAGACACAACAAGCTACATTGTTATTCGTGATTCATCAGCGGTAATAATGTTCGCTA
>DITI01000059.1 GCA_002422765.1 Candidatus Pacebacteria bacterium UBA6188
AGCGCTTAACTCCAAATATTT
Source organism: Candidatus Pacebacteria bacterium UBA6188 (assembly GCA_002422765.1). Taxonomy (GTDB): domain Bacteria; phylum Patescibacteriota; class Microgenomatia; order UBA1400; family PJMF01; genus UBA1364. Next base: position 22 of record DITI01000059.1, read on the forward strand.
GCCAAGAAGGATGAAGGTGATAATGACAGCCGCACTTTCAAAATACAAATGAGCTTCTAAATTGTTTGCTTTGAAAAAATTTGGTAACAGAATGACGGCTAGCGAGTAAAAATAAGCCACTGAAGTACCAAGGGCGACTAAAGTGTCCATGTTACTACTTTTATTGCGCAAGGCAGAAAGAGCGCCTTGATAGAAGCGACGACCAGCTACGAATTGCACGGGGGTGCTAAGAAGGAGCATTAGGTAGGGATTCTTGAAAACATCTGGGACAGGAAACATGCTTAAAACTACCAAAATCAAACTTAAAATAGCGCTCCAAGTCAAAGTAAATTTAAGACTAGCGATTTCTTTTTCGCGTAATTCTTCAGCGATATCAGCTTGATCATCTTCAGCTAAAATGGCAGTATAGCCCATTTTTTTGACTACTTGCGCCACTTGTTTAAAATCTGCTCCATCTAGTTCTAGACTAGCTTGTTCATTGCCGTAATTAACGCTGGCTTTGCTGACGCCAGCAGTCTTGGTTAGGGTTCGTTCAATGTTGGTGGCACAGCTCGCACAATGCATGCCGGCGATGTGAAAGTTAAGTTGTTTTTGGGACATATTTTTCTGGATTTTTCTTGAATTTTTGCAGACAACCGGAAGCGCAAAAATAATAATTTTTATTTTCGTATTTGCTGTGGTAATGAGCAGTTTGACTAGAAACTCGCATCTGACAAACTGGATCGTGAGCAATAGGCAATAATTCGTCGAGAGAATTTTTGAGCAGAGCAAAATCTTGATTGTCTTGATTTTGTTCGATCAAAAAATCTCGAATCAAAGAGCAGGCTTTAAAAATATTTGGATGAGCGAGCTTGTAACAAATGGTTTTGCCAAATTTACGACTAGAAACCAATTTAGCTTCGCGCAAAATCATCAGGTGCTGACTGACATTAGCTTGAGGCAAATCAAGCATGGAGTAGATATCACCCACGCAAAGCTCTTGATCTTTAAGTAAGTAGACAATCTCCAAACGACGAGGATGGGCAAGGGCTTTGAGGGTTTCGGCGTAGACGGCAAAAGTTTGACTGTACATATTCGAATTTTAGAATATGTTGGGGATGGATGTCAAGCCTAGCTTTTGCTCTTTTCTTGCTATAATTACTTTTAGTATTTAAATCAAGAGTCATGGTGAGGGACCTAGCCTAGCGACCCATGCAGCAACCGACCAAGATCAGGGCACGGTGCTCCTTCTAGCCTCATTTGAAGAGGAAAAGATTAGTTTCTTTGTGAAAGGAAAAAATATGTTTGATCAATTTACCTCCGAAGCAGTTGGTGCCGGTCATCCAGATAAAATTTGTGACCAAATTTCTGACAGTATTGTTGATGCTTGCTTGGCAGCTGATCCACAAAGTCGGGTGGCGGTGGAAACTCTGGTTACTACCAATAAAATTATTTTAGCTGGGGAAGTGACTTGTTCTGCCACAATTGATTACGAAGGCATTGCTCGGGCAACAGTAGGGCGTTTGGGTTATACCAATCCAGCTTGGGGTTTTTCTGACCAGTCACCGGTGGAAGTTCTAATTCATCAACAATCGCCAGATATTGCGGTGGGCGTGGATGAAGGCGGGGCTGGTGACCAAGGGATCATGTTTGGTTATGCTTGCGATGAGACGCCGGAGCTGATGCCCTTGCCTTTGATGCTGGCTCAACAGCTGGTGCGAAATATGGATGGGGCTCGTGAAAGTGGTGCAATCGCTTATTTGCGTCCAGACGGTAAAGCTCAGGTAGTAGTCGATTATGAGAATGGTAGGCCAGTCAAAGTTTCAACAATCATTTTGGCTGTGCCTTATGATCCAAAAATCACTAAAGAAAAATTGGAGAATGATTTGTGGTCTAAAGTTATTGTTCCTGCAGTTGAAAAATATTTACCCAAGCAAGTGTTGCTTAGAAAAGATATTAAATTAATCATCAATGGTACTGGAGTGTGGGAAATTGGTGGTCCAGCTAGCGACACCGGTGTAACTGGGCGCAAGATTATTATTGATACTTATGGTGGGATGGGTCGTCATGGAGGTGGTTGTTTTTCTGGCAAAGATCCCAGCAAAGTTGATCGTAGTGCTGCCTACGCTTGTCGTTTTTTGGCCAAAAATATTATCGCCCAAGGTTTGGCGAAGCGCGCTGAAGTGCGAGTGGCTTACGTGATCGGTCAGTCTAAACCAGTCTCTTTTGGAGTGGAAACTTTTGGCACGGCTTCGACCAGTGAGGCAGAAATTAAAAAATATGCCTTGAGTTTAATGGACTTGTCAGTGCTAAGTATCATCAAGCAACTTGATTTATGTCGTCCCATTTATGCACAAACTGCCGCCTACGGACACTTTGGCAGAGAAGAATTTAGTTGGGAGAAGGTGGAAAAATAAGCTTATCTGAATTCAAAAACCCCGCCTTTTCAAGCGGGGTCAATGATTCATCAGCGGTTTTTCGCTATTTATTTTAAGCTGAAAATTAAGCTTTAATCTTCAACTTTTTGGGCTGAGCTAATTCAGATTTCTTGAATTCTACTTTCAAGACACCATTTTTGACGGTGACTTCTGGTTCTTTGCTCAAATCAATTTCACCAGGAACGGCGACTTTGTAAGAGTAAGAGAAGGCAGAGCGAGAGTAGTATTTGCGATCTTCGCTTTTTTCTTCACTCTTTTTCTTGGCTTGAATCCAGAGGACGCCTTTTTCAAAAGTGATGTCCACATCTTCGTTGGCGACACCAGCGACGTTGGCTTCAACGATCACTTCATTTTTTGTTTCGTAAACGTTGAGATTGCTGGTAGTAGCTCCATCAAAGAGATCCTCATCCCAGATATCTGGCCAGCGACTTAGCATGGCACTTAAAGGACTGTAACGAACAATTGACATAAATTCACTCCTTTCTTTGATTTATTTTTATTTATCTGGCAGTCGCTATAGTCGACTGCTAGCTATATTAAAGCAAATTTAGCAGTCTTTGTCAAATAGTGCCAAAAAGCTTTGTTTGGCAGAAGTGTTATACTAATCTATATGCAGAAAAAACTCCCCCTCTTGCTTCTATTGGCGGTTTTGGCTGGCTTGTCTTTTTACTTTTTAAGTAAAAATCAAGCTTTGGATGAGGCTAGTGAAGATCAGGGTCAGCAGGTGGCAGAGGAACTTTTGACTGATTGTCCTTATGAGCGCGAGGTTTGTGCTTACATGGTAGCTCAGGCTAAGGCCATGAGTCAGGGTGTGATCGTGACCACTACTATTCAAATGCCTGATCAGACCAAGAATGTTAGTGAAATGAAGCTTGATGGATCAGGTAATTTTGAGGTAGCCAGTTATGTGGGTGATAAATTGCAGTCAAGCATGATTGTTTTTGAAAAACAAACTTACATTAAAGATTTAACAGATGGTTCTTGGTACACTTTGCCAAGTTTTGTTGATAATGCCGCCGACTCCCCAGACGAAGCAGTCATGGAATTGCAGGCAACTTATCAGGAGCCAAGTGCAGATTTTAAGATGACCAAAGTTGGCACTGAAGCTTGTGGAGATTTGACTTGTGATAAATATGAAATGAGTCAGGCCGGTGAAGTTGAAGGGCAGCTTTACATTTGGATTGATACCAAGGAGCGTTTGGCTCGTCAGATGGAGACCAAGACAGCTCAAGGTTCAAGCATGATGCTTTATCGCTATGAGACAGTCAAAATTACTAAGCCAGAGCCGATCAAAGAGATGCCTAGCGCAGGTTCTAGTGCTCCAAGTGGTGCTGGCCAAATGCCTTCCCAAGAAGAGTTGGAAAAAATGATGCAGGAGTACAGCTTGGATCGTTAGTTTTTTGCTCTACTTTTTGAAGCCGAGTTCGGAATATTTTTGACCTTGCAGGTATTGAGTGATGGCGTGTCTGACGTAGGGTACGACGTTTTCTGGTAGTTGCTGAATGGGAGTCCAGAGGAGTTGGTCGCATTTGTGAGGCTCCATGTTTTGTGCTTCGCCTGACCAGCTATCGCAAGTAAAGAAAAAATCGAAGGATTCTCGATCTTCATAGCGGTGGATGACGTGGGCGAAGTGGAGGTTCTCTACAGAGAGCTTGAGGCCGATTTCTTCACGGGTTTCGCGTATAAGGGCTTGGAGGCAGGATTCATCAGCGTCGACGTGGCCGGCAGGCAAGGAATAGTTGCCGTCTTGGTAGCCAGTTTGAAAACGACGGCTGAGGAGGATTTGGTCCTCACGGAGTAAAAAGAGGTGGACAGCGGAGACGAGGGTGAAGCGAGAGGTGAGGTTCATTATTGGGTTATTATATTTTATTTATTGAACAATTTGCCTGCTGCAAATTACTTGCTCAAATGATATAAGAACTATTATATATTCTTGTAAAAAACATGAGTGCACAAATATTTAAAACGATTGATTTATTTGCCGGAGTTGGTGGAATAAGGCTGGGTTTTGAGAAATCTGGATTTCAAACTGTCTACGCTAATGACTTTGAGCCAAATTGTAAGTTTACTTATGATTTGAATTTCAAGTCGACTTCACTGACCGTTAAAGATATTACAAAACCATCTCAACAAAACTTTACTTCTGTTTTAGATGATGTTTTTAAGATTAACTATGATGTCCTTTTAGGTGGTTTTCCATGTCAAGCTTTTTCAATTGCTGGATATAGACAAGGTTTTAGAGACAGTAAAGGTCGTGGAAACTTGTTTTTTTATGTGGCAGAAATAATTGAAAAAACTCAGCCAAAGGCATTTTTATTGGAAAATGTTAAAAATTTAAAAAGTCATGATCATGGAAAAACTTACAAGATAATTAAACAAACTTTGGAAAATCTTGGCTATTTTGTTAAAGAGGAAGTTTTAAATAGCATGGATTATGGCAATGTTCCACAAAATAGAGAAAGAATTTATATTGTTGGCTTTAAATCTGAAGGACAATTTGCCAAATTTCATTTCCCGGAAAAAATAGAAAGAACAATCCAAGTTAAGGATTTATTGGATGAGAAAGTTGACCAATACTTCTATTACGAGAACAAGCCTATTTGGAAAAAGATTAAAAATTTTGTTTTTGAGGAAAATACGGTTTATCAGTGGCGCAGAGTCTATGTGAGGGCAAATAAGAGCGGCGTTTGCCCGACTTTAACAGCTAATATGGGAACAGGAGGTCACAATGTTCCTCTAATCAAAGACCATAAAGGAGTTAGAAAATTAACACCAGGAGAATGCTTTAGAATTCAAGGTTTTCCAAAGGATTATCTTTTGCCCAATATAGCGAAATCTCACCTCTACAAACAAGCCGGAAACTCTGTAAGTGTACCAGTTATTCAGCGTATTGCTGAAAATATGATAATAGCTTTACAATCTTAGATATGTTTATAAAAAATCAAGCCAGAGAACAACTAGAAGATTATATAGATCTTTTACAGAGAATAGGTTCTCTTTCAGGTTTATTTTCTAACAGTAGCACTCCTTATTTATATTATCGAGCTGCTGAAAATATATTTTGCAAAGCTTTTGAAGCCGAAAATCATTCCAGATCTGATACTTCTGCCGATGCAAGTAAAAATAAAATAGGAATTGGCTTAAAAACATTTTTAAATGGCAGAGGCCAAAGTTGGCAGAAAGTTGCTGAATTCAATAAAGATAGGCATTCCTATTCAGAGCTAAAGAATAATCCAGAGTTACTTGTGTCGACAATAAGTGAATTGAGAAATAAAAGAATAAATTTTGCCAAATCAATTCACAATGTCGATGCAATGATTTATCACTGTGTAACTAGAACTAAAGGCAAATTTTTTATTTTTGAAGAAGAAATGAAGAATGTGAATTTGCCAAAAATCAAAGTTCTTTCTACCAACAACAACAGTATTCATTTTACTGACGGAATTGAAGATTATAATTTCAATATTTCTAAAAGCACTTTGCTGAAGAGATTTATAACAAGAGATGAAATAGAGTTTGAAGTTAAAGTTATAGAAGATCCATTTGAGTTTCTAAAGAACTTACAAGCTTTGGTTTCAAGTAATCAAGCAATGAAAATTAAGGAATCGGTTGTTCTACCTCTTTATTCCAACACAAAACAAAACGGTAATTTTGTGCCTGAAAAAAGTGGCTTAAATCAATGGAATGCTGGTGGAAGAAAAAGGGATGAAAAAGAAGTCTATATTAGAATTCCATTATGGATTCATAGGGATTTTAAGGGATTCTTTCCACCAAGAGGTGAGTCTTTCAATTTAAAGTTGCCTAATGGAGTGGTATTGAATGCGGGAATTGCTCAAGATGGGGGTAAAGCATTAATGAGTAATCCTAATAAAGCTTTGGGGAACTGGTTAATCGACACAGTTTTAAAGGTTCAGGTTGGAAAAGTTGTGAGTTATCAAGACCTAGAGGATGTGGGAGTTGATAGTGTTGAAATCCAAAAGATTGATGAGCAAAACTTTGAAATTGATTTTAAAGGTGTTGGATCTTACGAGAGCTTTAGGATGCAGAATAAGAGGGATTTGTAGGGGTTTTTAAAGACTGTTTTTTACAGTGCTTGATTTTTCTTGTTTTCATTTATATTTTTGCGGAGAGCATGCGGATCTGGAACCAGAATATCACCATAATTTTTTAAGTAAAACTATAGTAGATTAAGTTCAATAAATTCTACACCCATGGGAGATAAAGTAACTTTTTGAGTTTGTTTATCATATTCCCAAAGCCTTTCATTATGGCCTGGTATTAAAATTTTCTTTTTAAATATGCTTGCATTTGAGTATTCAGTCCAGGAAAGCAATTCTTTTTCATGGACAGGTAAACTATTGTGATAAAGAAGCAATAATGTTTTCTCCTTCATCGAAAATGATTGGTCAAGAACTCTTTTTTTATTCTCAATGTTCCAAATAGTTGGTATTTCTCTGACTGTTAGCGTCTCTATAAATTCTCTCGCGAAATCAGTGGTAGTATTGTGAAATAATCTAACGAGCTCTGCCATAATCCATTTAGAGCAGTTTAGCACCATGAAAGAATCCATATGGTTTGGATTGACGTCTCCACCAGTATGGCCTACTCCACGATTGTTTCTAATTTCATATAGTGCAATAAGTACTCTGGGAATTTGTATTCTAACTGACCGTGGGAAAGTTGAGTAACGAGCCAGATCATTACACGCATCCACCATGTTGCGAGGCTTTGATGATTTATTTGGATAAGACCCAGCAACATGCCCGTTTAAAATAGAATAAACAATTTCGCAAAGTTTACCACCATTAAGCTCAGATGGTTCCCATTTATTTTGGTGAAAATTTGTAACTATATTTTGAAATGCTTCTAAAAGTTCACCTTTTAGACTTGAAGGTAAAATATCAAATAAGTCTTTTTCTGTAAATTCATCTGACATATATTACTTAGATTAGTTGTTTTCAGTATATGCGAGTTGAATTTTTCCACGGGCACTTATTTTAAATGATCCTTCTTCATCAGTTTTTTCTAACCACATCTTTTTCCTTGATGGAGCAAACAACCAACTTAAAGCCCTAGTTATTTTCAAGTCGTCAAGTGCTGGAGGTTTAATAGAAGGTTTCATAGATAGTAAATTGTGATATATAATTTTAATATCACCTCCGTGAAAAATTGACTGCGCCAATTTATCATCAATAAAAGATGCTAAAGCAAATACAGCATCAGCTTCACTGGTGGGTGCTTTTTTCTCATAGAACTGTTTTAGTGATTGAAGCTGATTAGTGTCTAGTGATATGTCAGAATTAGGTAATTTTTTTTCTTTTTTTGCTGTATTTTTATTAGTTTTATTTTTTGATTTAGAACCTGAAGAGGTTTTCTTGACAGCTTTTTGGTCGGGTTTGCTGTTGGATGTTCTTGATTGAATTAGCTCTGACAAGACAATTTTAAAAGCTTCTTTTTTTAGATCTGGATCAGTCATGGATGAAACAGAATTCTCTGCTTCTAAAATAATTTCTGACATGGTTTTGTTATTGTTCATTGTTTTTTCCTTTCAGTAATAACTTGATATAAAACAATCATTTGAAATGAACTAATCTTGAAACTAACATGCAATATCCGGGTTTGTCAATGAGTATTATTATTTCAGTTTGTTTCAAAGAATATTTTAGGAAAAAGATAAAAGAATACACGGCTGTTAAGTAGAAAAATGTTTAAATTATGTGAAATTAGTAAGCCCCACTAATCAAATTGGAGATAATAGAAGAGTTTGTTGGAACTTTTCAATTATTGTTGAGGGACAGCACTCTTCGAGTATTAGTCGCGCTTCGCTCTACGGCAGGATTCTCACCAAGGTTCTCATTCTTTTTTCCACCACAAGGTACAAAAAAATCTGCTATATAGCAGATTTTGCACCTTGCGGAGGGACAGGGATTCGAACCCTGGATAGCTTTCGCTATGGCGGTTTAGTAAACCGCTGCACTAGGCCACTATGCGATCCCTCCTTTGCTGTGGGTTTTGATTGTAGCAAATTTCTCGCTGTTTTGTAGTTGCTGATGGAGGTAGAGGGTGGCCAGCCAAAGGAGAAAGGTGCCTAGTAGTTGGCTCGGTGGCAGTTGCTTGGTCAAGAGGGCGTAGATAAAGCGCAAGGCGATGGTGTGGGCGAGGAAGATGAGGTAGGAGTTTTGGCCTAGCCAAGCGAGGATTTTACCAAGGGTTTTTTCGGTCAAGTTGATTTGCAATAAACTGAGGTTGAGCAAGATCGTGAAGGGAATGATGATGAGTTTGGTAAATTTAAGGGCTGGTAAAGGATCGAGGCCAGCTCTGATCTGGTTGGTGACCTGGAGGCTGAGGAAGATAAAAAGTCCCAAACTAAGCCAAGGGGCAAGGCGTAGGAGAAGTTTGGGAAGGCTGGCGAGTTTGAGATAGACGCCAAGGACAAAGTAGCCGATCCAAGAGGGAGCAAAGACGTATTCGTAGCGGTCAGAGTGGCTGATTTGTAGGTTGTAGAAGAGGTAAAGGCCGACTTGCACCAAGAGAGCCAGTAGTAGGACTAGGCCAATTTTCTGACGATAATGCCAAATCAGGGGAAAAATAGCATAGAGCTGAAAAATCACTGGCAAGAAATATAATTGGTAATCGGCTTGACCAAGCAGAAGTTGGACGACGAGTGAAGTTGGCTGATTACCAAATGACCAAGCGGGAATGGATTTGACGATTAGGATTGAACTGAAGCTCCAGAGTAAATAAAGAGGCAAGAGTTTGCCCAATCGAGTCTTGAGAAAGTTTAGGTAGGGGCCGGTGCCGCCATCTTTTTGCGCTTTAAAAGCCAAGCCATAGCCAGAAAGCATGATGAAAGCTGGTACACAAAAGCGAGCTAACTGATCCAGACCTACGAAAAAAAGTTGCCACTCTCCATGATAAATACCTCTAGGATAGGCCAAGATATGAAGGAGAACGACAGCGAGGATGGCGAGGCCCTTAATAAAATTGGTTTGCTGGAGAGAAATGTCGATTTTTTGCACTAGTTTTTAAGTATAGTCAAAAGCAATTAAATTAGCCACTAAATCTTAAAACCCGCCACCAATTTTTCTTTTTCCAGTCTTTTCAGCTTTTTAATCGCCACTTCTCTTTGGGCGGCTTGGCGGTGAGTGGTGAAAGTTTCGTAGTAAATCAAGTTAACTGGCAGTCGAGCGCGAGTGTAGGCTGAGCCTTGGCCAGAATTGTGCTTTTTTAGGCGCTTATTAAGATCATTACTGAGACCAGTGTAATAAGAGCCATCATGGCAAAGGAGGATGTAGGTGAACCAATTATTTTGTGGAGCTGGCATCTTTTTTGGTCTTTGGTTTTTCAAAAACAGCTAAGCGTGAGCGAGTTGAGTCTAGATCGAAATAATGATGTTCGCTGTCGACAAAAGAAAGTTCAAAACCAGCTTTTTTAGTGGCGCTTCTAATGAATTCTTCTGAAATAAAAAGCATTTTGATGCCAAATTCAGCATATTTTCTCGCATCTATCTTTGAACCTTTGGTTTTTTGCAATATTCTACGAATTTTTTCGATGATATTCCTTGCCGCAGGCACAACATCCATCATGCTGGCAACAATGGCATTTTCAGAAGTAATGCGGTGAATTTCATGAAGCAAGGCTTCTTGCTGATGAAGAGGGATAAAGTTTTCTACATAGTCCATTCTGACGTAATCAACTAAACCGTTAGGAAGAGCTAATTGAGTAAGATCGCCACGAAACATTCTCAAATCGATGTTCTCAGGCACTTCGATAGGATAAGTTCTAATCAAATCAAAGGCTTCTTGATTAATGTCAGTGACGATAAGTCGAGTTTTTGCATTTGGATTGATCTCACTAATAAATTCAATCACAGCCTCAATTGAATCCTTAGAGTAGCAACCGCCAATGAGAAAAGTTTTTAGAGAGGTGGGGTCAAAACCTTCTTTTTTCTTTGCTTCAATTAGTTTTAAGTCTAAGCCAATAGAGTCGAAGATAGTAATGCGATCCAGCCTATCTTTATAATATTTCTCTTTATCATAAATACCAGCTGGAGAATTCATTTGAGCGGTTTCTGCCATTCTAGAAAATTATAGATGGCGCAGTTGAAAAAGGCTATGAGAACGATTCAATCACATCACAAATCTCCTCAATCTCTTTGTGACTGACATGTGGTCCCATAGGTAAATAAACAATTTTTTGCCTCAAAGACCAAGGGCTATCATTAAGTTCTAGTCTTAAATATAGTTGTTTTTGTCGACAAAAATCAAGAAATTTTTCTACTGCTTCAAGCTCAATGCCTAGAGGAAAGCCTCGCAGTTGAGCGCGGTCGGCCAAGGTAAAAGGAATTTGAAATAAAGAGTTGCTTTTAGCCAAGATGGAATCAAGGCGAGCACTGTATAAGCCAGCTTGTTCTTGTTTGCACTTTTCAATACTTTGATAGTTGAGGTGATGACTAAGATAGTTAAATAAATAAAAATTTGGACTTGGCCTCTGCTGATCGCCAATAATGTCATAGCCCTTTTCCATAGCGATAGTGGCAAGCTGATTGCCTTTAGCCTTTTTGCTGTAGTAGGTCCAAACTAAGGCCAGTTGCATCAGTAGCCACCAAAACAAAACTCGAGAGCGATAGATCAAAGTTAAGAGCCAATCATCCAGACCAATAGTTTTAATTTTTTCTTGACTAAAAACCCGACTGCCCTGCAAGGGTGCAACTTTGCGTAAGCTGTCTATCATGTAGTGGCGTTGGTCAAGTAATTTAATTTTGTTTGGATTAATTAAGCGATGGACACAGTCTTCGATTAGCAAGCTAGTACCTGATAAGAGCTCCAACCAATCTGGATTTTTCAGTAGTTCATTGCTGATGCCAACAGGGTGAAAAATAATCACAACTCTCGGTTGGTATTTTTTGAGTTTAGCAACAAAGTCTTTCTGATCGACTCGTAGTTGCTTGTCTACTTGATAAGTTTGGCATTCTAGACCATGGTCCTTGATGTTCCCAACCACATCAAAGCAAAAAAAATCAGGAATCAACACGATTGAGCCCTTGGGAATTTGCTTTTGTCTGATAAGTTGCCACAAGGCGTCTTCAAAGGAAAGAAAGAAGCTCTGCTGGATATTTTTTGGCAATTTTGTTCGTTGCCAAGAAAAAAAAGCACTGATCAGAGGGGGTTGAATAGGTGGCATAGAAAAATATTCCAATTAAAAACAACCTCTTGATTATACAGAAAAAGAAAAAACATGCCCAAAATGATTAAATAGTCCTATAACATTGACAAATAGGACTATTTCTGCTATAATTAAGTGCTTTTACCAGATGTGGGCGCAATAGTTGCGTCTAATACCTGTTTTAAGCATTTGTACCTTAACAACAGCATTTTTTGGCGACAAATTGATCATGCTTGTGGTCAGCTTGTCGTCAAAAATTTACTCAAAAAAATAACACTAGGAGTGTGCAGAATGGCTAGACAGCTTGTAGTTTTAGCTTGGATTTGTCCGAATTGTAGCTCGGAAAATCCTGGTCCGCAGAAAACCTGTGGTAGTTGCGGAGCTCCACAGCCTGATAATGTGAAGTTCCAAGAGCCAACTGGGGGTTTTAAAAAAGTTACCGATCCTAAAGAGATCGAAGAGGCCGCAAGTGGGCCTGATATTCACTGTGGTTTTTGTGGCACTAGAAACGCTGTAAAAAACAAAACTTGTACCCAATGTGGCGGAGACTTGAAAGAAGGCCAAGCTAGGAAAGTTGGCGATCGTCTTGATACAGAAGAAGATGAAGGGGTTAGACCTCAATCGAAACCTACTTCTACTTCAAATGGTAAGACAAGTGGAGCTGCGATTCCAGTAGCTTCCCCTCGCTCTCAAGCCCAAGTTCGTCGCACCAGCACGACTCAGTTAAGCGTCCTTTCCAATCTGGATTGGACGAAGTTGCTGACTCAAGCTGGGATTGCTTTGCTCGTGCTTCTCATCCTGTCCGGCATTTCATGGTTTGTATACATGAAGTGGTTCAATGTGACAGAGGTACCAGTAACCATCGATAACTTCGCATGGAAAACTGAAGTGCCTATTGGTGAGATCTTCACCTATGAAGAAGAAGGTTGGATAGTTCCGCCCAGTGGTAGACAAACTGGCTCGGAACAACGCCATACTGGAAGCTATGAACAAAAGAAAGTTTGTGAGAATAAGCCGAAAAAAGTGCAGACTGGCACTGAAGATTGCAATCCTCATGTTGAGGATTTAGGCAATGGTTATGGAGAAGTTGTTTATGACTCTTGCCCTGTGTATGTCACAGTGCAAGAGGAAGTCTGCCACAACGAAGATGATAAAACTAAGCCCATCAATGCCGCATGGTATTTTTATGACATTGATAAATGGACTCAGACTCGGACTGTGTCAGCTCCGCTGACTGGTCTTGCCTCCGGCAATGAGCCTTATTGGCCCGAGTTCACTCTTGGTGTTGGCGAAAGTGAAGGCTTGCGCTCGGTTCGTTTTGTAGTTTACTACACTGACGAATTGGGTGAACCCCACACTTTCACCAGTTACAGTCAGTCTGACTGGAACTGGTTTGTATCTTTATCCAAAGGTCAGACTTGTTATGCTGACCGCAATGGTTTCGGTAGTCTCAATGAGGGCATCGATTGCCGATGAGTAATATGTTGTATAAGGAACGCCGTCTGTTAACTCAGGCGGCGTTTTTTTTGTTTTAATTATTCTTTTTGGAGACAGTGCACTCTACGAGTATTAGTCGCGCTTTGCTCGACGGCAGGATTTTAAAATAATTCTCTCTGTCTTTCACAGATAAAAAAGATCAATACATCAATCTTTTTTATCTGCGGAGACAGTGGGATTTGAACCCACGAACCCCAAAAGGGGTCAGGTTTAGCAAACCTGTGCAATTGGCCACTATGCGATGTCTCCTTTTTAAAATATCAACCGAATTGTAGCAGAGCTTAATGCATTTCGCTACTTCGTTCCTTGAGAAAATTGCGCCAGTCTTCGATGATGGTGATGAAGGTGGAAAATGGTAGATCGACGACGGCGGTGAAGAGGGCGGCGAAGACGTTGTACTTTTTCCATTTGTTGGAAAACCACTGGCCAATTTTGGCGAGAGGAATGGAAAAGAGTTCGAGTAGGAATTCAACGATGTTGCCACGATCTTCAATAGTGATTTCTTTGGATTTCTGCTTGATCGCCATGGCAGCAAAAACCACCATTGCTACGTTGACGGTGTCAATGTACATGGAAGTCCAAGGCACATTGGCGACCTCAAAAACCCAAAAAATGAAGCGCATGCTGATCAAGCCACAGAAAGTAGAAATAGCAAAAAAGATCAGATTCATAACCTTATTTTTCTTGCGGGTAAAATCAACTTCATAAACATCCTCACTATCTTGATGATGGATAATTTTGGCGATTTCTTTTTGAACGACACGTAAATTCTGGTCTTTTGGCGGACGAATGACGATGACTAGGAGAAACATCACTAAACTAGGAATGAGTAGATCAACAAAGAGGGAAAACAAGGTAAATTCTTTGCCTGCCAATTTGGCCACTGGACCTTCAAAGATAATGAAACTAGCGATGCCAGCGACAAAAATCGATAAAGTGGAATAAATGGCACTGCGGAAGAGACGTCCTTTGAGACTGGCTTTGCGTTTGAAATAGACGGTGCTCACCAGCTCTTTAAGTTCTTCTGGATTAGCTAATTTCTCTCTGACAACCTCAGGAGTGTTGTTGATACTATCCAAAACATCGCCAATGATACGGTAGGCAGCGTCATATTTACCAGAAAGTTTAAAAAACTGTTTACCTTCTTCACTATCGATGTCTTCGCTAATTTGTTGGCGAATCTCATGAACTTGGTCAATCACTTGTTTGATGCTAGAGTCACTTTCTTCAATCCAAAATGGATAGCGGATTTTGATGATGTTGTAGGAGATGATAGGATCGTCAAAATTATACAGAGTGCGCATGTTGCCAATGTAGATTTGAATCAGGCGGTCCAAATCGCTAAGTCTGCTTTTGGGCAAAATACGATTGCGCTGGTAAATGACNNTGAAAGCTGGAGCTAGAACTTCTTCGATCTCACAAGACGCAATCTCCAACATCCAAGTGTAGAATTCCATCTTGTTTTTGACTTGTTTCTTACTGGTGCCCTTGGGCAACTTGGAGTCATCAAGAATACGAATATATTTGCTGAGGATATTTTCAATTTCTTTGATTTGTTTCTTGGCAATTTTGCCATTATCAAAATAACCACTGCGCATCAATTCCAAGATCATGGGTTCAGCCATTTCAGTGGCGTTGAGATTTGGCAAAACACTAATGCCATAAAGTTCAGAAACCAAGCGACGCTTGAGAATGCGCTCAATAGCTCCTCGGCGCAATAAATTCTCTTCTTTCCAGTCGATGACTTTGCGTACTTTTTCGTAAGCTTCAGCAATTTTGGAAGCTAACTCATCAACTTCAAGTGGAGAAATAATGGCACGATGGTGATATTCCCAGTCTAATTGGTATTGTTTGGTGTATTCTTTGGCGTAAGTTGAGAGCTCTCTGAGCTCAACCGGCTTTTCGATTGTAGGAGCTGCTTCAGTAGCAACAGCCTCTTCAACTTTTGGCTCAGGAGGAGCGGGTGGTGTCATGCCAACCAGTTGGAATAATTGTTTTTTATCAATGATGTCCATCATATAAAAATCTATGATGGATTATAGCAAACTTTTAACTATAATAATCCATTAGAGAGTTTTCATATGTCTGATAAATATTCTGCCGTTTGGGTCTCCCACACTTCGATTAGTGATTTTCTCCAATGCCCTCAGGCTTATTATCTCAAAAATGTCTATAAAGATCCCAAGACTCGTCACAAAGTCCAATTAATGTCTCCACCTTTAGCTTTGGGTCAGGTGGTGCACAGTGTTTTAGAATCTCTTTCAGTTTTGCCTGGAGCAGAGCGTTTTAAAGAGTCTTTGATCAATAAATTTGAGCGCAATTGGCAGAGTGTTTCTGGCAAGAAAGGCGGTTTTTTTGATGAAGCAACTGAAAAAACCTACCAAGAGCGAGGCAAGGAAATGTTACTCAAAGTGATGAATAATCCTGGTCCATTGACTGGTTTGGCCGTTAAAATCAAAGAAGATCTGCCTCACTATTGGCTATCAGAGGAAGAAGGCATTATCTTGTGTGGCAAGATCGATTGGCTAGAGTACCTAAAGGAAGATGACAGCGTCAATATTATTGATTTTAAGACCAGCAAGAGTGAAGAAAACGAAAGTTCTTTGCAATTGCCGATCTATCACTTGTTAGTCCACAACTGTCAGCACCGCAAGGTGAGTAAGGCTAGTTATTGGTATCTTGGTCTAGATCGCATTGTAGAGAAATCTTTACCAGATCTAGAATCAGCTCACGAGCAGATTCTCAAGATTGCCAAAGAGATGAAATTGGCTCGCCAATTGGAGCGTTTCAAGTGTCCTCATGGTGAGGCTGGTTGTTTTGCTTGCAAGCCCTTTGAACAAATTTTGCGTGGCGAAGCTGAGTTTGTCGGTGAAAATGACTACCATCAAGACATCTACGTGCTCAAGCGCAATAAAACTGAGTTGAGTAAAGAAGAAAATAGCGAGTTGCTTTAGTTTAGTAATTTACGTGGAGATAGTAGGTGCTGAAGTTATTGTTTTGCTTTACTCTAACGTAGGATAAATTACCCCCTCCACACTTCATGCTGCCTTGATAAAGCTCTCCATCTTCAACGGCTTTTACCACGCCATCTCCTGAAACAATATCAATGCCAGTGTGCAAATCATTTGCATATCTTGAAGAATAAGAAGTAAAGCCATAGCCTTGAGTAACTCTTATTGGACTATTGAGAGGCCAATCCCAGCTTCCTGTGCCGTTTTGTTCTTTATCAGCATTACTCCAGATCAAGCTTGTGTTTTTTAATAATTCAAAAGGATTCTTTCTAGATCCATCCTGAACAACTTCAAAATGTAAGTGAGTGCCGGTGGAACAGACTGATCTTCCCTGAATAATTGAAGCTATTCGATCTCCCTTTTTTACATTTTCGATTTTTATTTCTTTACCAAGTCCAGCAATAATGCCACGAATAGCTGCTAGTTCTGCTTGAGCTTCAGCTAGTTTTTGTTGATATATAGACTCATTGTTCTTTGTTTCCGCCAGCAAGGCATCTTTACTGGTCTTTTGTGCATCGAGAATATTTTTTTGACTTTGCAATTCTTGGCGTAACTTTTCAACTTCAAGTTGCTTACTTTCTTTAAGTTCTTTTTGTTGATTGTAGGTTAGGCGTTGTAGTTCGGTACGCTTCATTAGTTCTAAGGTTTGTTCTTGGGCTAGGTTGATATAGCGATACTGACTGATGAAGTTGTTGAAAGAATTAGCAGCAAAGAGGTTGTTTTTGTAGGGCAGACGGCTTTGCTTGTAGCTTTCTCTAATTCTTTTGATTAAGTTTCCACTCAAGCGATCAAGAGAGATGCCTAGACCTTCAATTCTTTCTGAGAGATTGGTGATTTCTTTTTCTAATTGCTCAATTTCGGCCACTGTTTGTTGAATTCTTAAACTTTGAATTCTAACCTGACCATTAATGATGTTAATGGCTGATTGGAGAGTGTTGGCTTCGAGGCGAGTTTTTTTTAGTTCTTCTTGACATTTGTTGACCAAATCACTCAAACAAGCAGAATAATTGTCGCTATTTTTATCACAAGCATCTTTTTCTTCACAACTCTGAGCTCTTGCCACGCCAGCGCTCATCGCCAACAAGGCTAGAGAGAAGATGAAGAAAGATAAGATTTTTCTCATGATTATTTTTATCTCTTGAGCATGCGGGAAACCGCGCTAGAGCTGGCCAAGAGGCCGAGAATTACTGCCAAGGCAAAGCCACCGGCAAACTGGTAGGCAAAGAATTGCCAAGGAATGGGGAAAGCAACGATGCCAAGGAGAAAGTTTTTGAGCCATGGGCTAAGATATAGTAACAAAGCGTAATAAATAGCAAAAGATAAAAGACTGGCCACAGCGCTTACAACCAAGGCTTCCAAGAGATATGGTCGACTAATATAAGCGTTGCTAGCACCCACAAAACGCATAATTTGGATGTTTTTTCTCTTGGCTGAGATCTTCATCGAAATAGTGGTCATAATCATCAAAAAGGAAGTGATAGTTAAGGTAGCAAGCAGGAATAAGCCGACCAAACGCATGGCGTTGGTCCAACGAATTAAGTTGCCTACAACATCTTCTTGTAAAGCCACGTCTTCAACACTACTTTCTGAATTCAAATCATTTTTAATCGCTTCAAGGCTTTTGGCATCAATGGCTGCTACTTCAATGCTGGCTGGCAAAATTTCTTCGGTAACCAATTCCAAGAGTAAAGGATCATCTTGGTTTTCTTTTTGGTAGATTTCTAGAGCCTCTTTTTGGCTGACAATTTTGACGTTCTTGACGTAGTCTTTTTCCTTCATTTTCTTGGCTACTCGATCCAAATCTTCAGTTTTTGACTCAAGCTTCATAAAAGCAATGACTTGAGGTTGAGTCTCAAAGAAAGACAGGATTCTGGCACTGCCAATGCTGAGGAGAGAAAAACAGTAAGCCACAAAAAAAGTAATAGTTAGGATGAAAATAGTTAGAATGCTTTGGTAGGGTGATCGACGAATTGCAACTAGGGCAGAGTTAAGTGCTTTCATTTTGAATCTTTATCCTTTTTGCTTTCTTTAGCTTTGTCTTTTTTGGTTTTGGTTTTTTCAGCAGCTTCTTTGGCTAATTTCTCTTGTTTGAGTCTAACTTTTTCACCTTCCTCATCAACCTGAGTCGAGACTGGTTTTTCTAAATGAACAATTTTTTCATTTTTTAGTTCATCTAAAACAATTTTGTCATGAGTAGCAAAAAGCAGAGTGGTGCCAAGCTCATTAATTTTTTTAAGTAATTTGGTGATTCTAATACTTGCTTCTGGATCTAGATTACCTGTTGGCTCATCGGCAAAAATAACTTTGGGAGCAGTGGCTAAAGCTCGGGCAATACTGACTCTTTGAGCCTCGCCACCAGATAGTTGTCTGGGGAATTGCAGTGCTTTGTCGGCTAGGCCGATCAAGTTGAGAAGGTCAGTAACTCGAGATTCTATTTCAGCTTCTTTCTGGTTACAAATATAGAGGGGTAGAGCAATGTTTTCCCAGACGTTCATATCTTCAATGAGTTTGTAGTCTTGAAAGACCACGCCGATTTGGCGACGCAACTCTGGGATTTCTGATTTTTTAAATTTACTTAAAGGTTTGTCTTCAAAAGTAATCTCACCTTGGCTAGGTAAGTATTCTTTGATCAGGAGTTTCATCAGGGTGGTTTTGCCAGCACCAGAAGGACCAGTGATCACCAGCAAATCACCTCGATTGATTTCTAAATCCAGATTGAAAATAGCGGTTTGAGTATCAGCAAAAGACTTACTGACAGATGAAAAGACTATCATGGGCACGGAGTCTATTTAAGCATGTTTAGTCTAAAGTTTGAAGAGGAGCTTGTGCATCAACATTGAGTACTTCAACTCGACCAACGTCCATAAACCAGCCGGCTTTTTCTGCCTTGTGGGTTTCGCCGTAGAGTTTAACTTCTGTGCCAACCAATTTGTCTAGATCAACAATGGAGGAGGTGAGAGCCACAGTCTGACTTTCTCCACCCTCTCTGAGCAATTTATGAGAGCCTTCGCCTTCGACGCCACCTTTTTCGATGTAGCCAGTAGCACTGTCAGCGAAAGTATCTTTATCAGCCACGCCAAATACATCGCCATTTTTGACTTTACTAGCATCTTCAATGGTGACATTTTGCACAATTTGACCAGCACCGTTTTTGTTTTTGAGTTTAAAAGCGCCAAAGCCAGTTAAGACTCCAGCTAAAACAGCGACGCTACAAATGATAAGGAAAGTTTTTTTGGTTTTCTTGCTCATAAGATCTTGATTTTGCCTCAAATCCCCTTTTTCGTCAACTCGATTTTCTACTGATTCTTCGTTGTAAGCATTGGTAGGTTGATTGTCTTGTAGGTCAATTTTGTACATATCCTCCATTCTAAACCAAAAGTTTTAGTTTTTGCCATAACGAATAAAACTGAGCACAAACTGATCGAGATCACCATCCAAAACTTCAGCACTTTGGCTGGTTTCTACCTGAGTGCGGGTGTCTTTAACTAGTTGATAAGGATGGAGTACATAATTGCGAATTTGTGTCCCCCAACTAGCATTTTGATGTTGGCCCTTGGCTGTTTGCAATTCACTTTCAAATTTTTCTTCTTCGATTTTGGCTAATTTGGCCTTGAGCATTTTGAGGGCTCGTTCGCGGTTTTGAATTTGACTGCGTTCTTCTCGACATTTGACGGTGATTTGACTAGGAAGATGAGTTAATTCAACTGCAGAATTAGTTTTATTAACAGACTGTCCTCCAGCTCCTCCAGCTCTGGTAAAATTCCACTCTAAGTCGCCATCTTTGATTTCAAGATCATTTTGTTGATCTAGAATTGGCAAAACTTCAACCAAAGCAAAAGAAGTTTGGCGCAAATTATCCGCATTGAAGGGACTTTGTCTGACTAGACGATGAGTGCCTTGTTCCCCCTTCAAATATCCATAGGCATAATTCTCTTCGATTTCAAAAATAGCTTCTTTGATGCCGGCGTCTTCACCTCTGGTTTCACCAACAAATCTGTATTTCCAAGCTTTTCTTTCGAAATAGCGCTGATACATACGTTTAATCATCTCTGCCCAATCCATGGCTTCAGTGCCTCCTTGACCAGAATGAATTGATAAAATGGCATGAGAGCGGTCGTATTTGCCACTTAGGTATTGTTTGAGTTCAGCTTCTTTGAAAACTTTTTCTAAATCTTTGCTGATTTTTGCCGCTTCTTCTGCGAGCTCTAGGTCAAGGGCTGCTTGTAAGTCGCTACTCAACTGCTCTATTTTTTCTAAGCTTTTAACTTCTTTTTGTAAAGCTGAGAGAACTTGCATCTTATTCTGAGCATCTTCCATTTGCCAAAAATTCTCTTGTTCGCTAGCTTTTTCAATCGCAGCGATCTCTGCCCTTTTTTGACTGATGCCAGAGTCAATTAGGAGTTTTTGACAATTATTGATAAGTTCTTGATGATCCATATGCTTATATTTTAATCCAAATTGATGAGTTGATCGCCAGTAAATTGTATTTCTTGATCATTGATTCTGAGTTCACTGTTGCGCAGACCAGCTTGTTTGGCAACAAAAACTTCTCTTTTTTGCTCTTGGTTTAGATTGCTTTTTAAATTGATCTCTACCTGAGTAGAAGAATTTTCCAGAATTGCTACTAAAAAGCCAATTTCTAACCAAGTTTGACCATTGTTGGTTTGCATAAGTCTTTGGTCAATTTTTTCTATTGCCTGTCCATTAATTTTAATGCTTTGCAAAGTGGTGTTTGGATTGGTGTAGAGTCTTTGATAATTGATGTAAGGAAATTGATTGTTGTTACGAAAATTTAAGCTCAATACTTCTCCATTTTCTTTTATGTCTATGGTGATTTGGCGACTTACCAGTCTATTAGCCTTGTTGATGCCAACGTTACTTTCTACTGGAAAATAATAGAGGACTTCTTGATTATTTTGCATTCTGCCAGCGATTTTTCTGCGTTCAATTAGTTCTTGAATTTCTTGATCTTGGCTATAAGCTTGCAAATCTTTGTTGTTAATCATTTCTTGAATTAAAGCCAAGAAAGCTTGTGGCTCTTCTTTAATTTTCTTGCTCAATTCCAGTTTAAAAATTTTAAAAAAGTGGTTGAGAAAATTAACTTTTTCTTGCGAACCAGGAAAAAACTCATCTCGATCAGCTCTGGCTATTTGGGCAAAGTTATCTTGATTGATGTATTGCTGATAATCGGGTAGATAGATATCGCCAGTAATGGCTAATAGTTTTTCCACTACTTGCAGATTAATACTGATGACCCCCTCGTATTTTTTATCGTCAACTTTGGCGAAAAAATTTAGAATTTCCTCTGCAGAGCTGGGAAAATCTGGCCACCAATTAGCGTCTGGCAAGCGTATGCCTTTGCCAGCGCTTAAATACTCTTTTAAGCCTGCTGGAGCTTCAACGAAGCCCTGAAACTGACCATCTGGAACATAAATGTCTTGGATGATCGGTGTTTGAATTTGACCAGCCTGACTTTCTAGAATAAAAAATGAGCCAGTAAAACCACCAGTGGCTCTGATCTCATCGCTATTTTGCAACAAAACAATGTAGCTACGATCTGTTTCAATGAATTTTTTACTGAGTAAAAGCAAGTCGTTGCTAACCGCTTGAATTGACTCAAGTTTTTTAAAATTAATTTTATTTAATTTTTGATTAATTTTTTCTAGGTTGGCAATAATTTTTGAGGGCAGCTCTTTTTCAAGCTCTTCTCCATTTAGTGTTTGGCTCAGATAGATTTGCGTATCTTTTTTTAATCTTGAGTAAAGCAAATAGTTTTGCAAAATCCACCAAACTAAAAACAAAGAAAGACTGGAGAGTAGAATGGCAATCAGTAAAGGTTTTTTCATTTATTTTTGCTTTGCTAATTTTAGGTACAAGTCGGCTAGCTTGGCAAAACTATGATTTTTAGCTAATTCATAGTTTTTCCCTAAGATATTTTTTTGTTTTTTAAGTTTTAAATAGTTTTGATACAAATCTCTAGTGTTATCGGCAGAGGCAATGGAATTGGCAAAAGGACTATCTAGAAGATAATCTTTTTTGAGTCGACTATTGTAAGCAGCGAGTGGGAAATTTTTGTAGGCCATAGCTTCCAAGATAGAAAGATATCCTCCAGCAAAACAAACTTCACTCTTTCTTAAGTATTTTGTCACTTCAACTTCACCTAGAATTTGACCGTATTTTTGACACGCTTTTTCTAGCGGGCCTCTGCCACAAAATTTAACAGAAAAATTAACTTTTTTATCAATTAAAATATCTAAGAATTCTAAAAAAATTGATATTCCAGTATCTTTTTCCAATCTACCTACAAACAAGAAGCTATTTTTTTCTTTATCTTCTATTTCCATTTCAGCTTGTGGCAAATCAACTCCGCCATAACTGAGGTAATTATTTTTTTCTGCTAAAGAGTAGTATTTGTTAATGTATCGACCAATGCTAATGGTTTGTGATGATAATTTTTGGGCTATTTTTTTGTAGAAAATATTTTTGCGTGGAATGGGATAGATTTTTTCAAAACCATGAAAAGTAGTGATTGTTTTTTTCTTTGGAAAAAGAAATCTGAAGGGTAGGTAATAGATGAAAACATCATGAATAAAAATGACATCAGCTTTTTTGATCAAAGATCTTTTTTGAAAAATTAAGTACCAAATTTTCAATAAAGTGAGATATTTAATCTGAGCTTGACCTTTAATAAGTTCTTTTTTATTGAGAATATCTATTTGCCAGCCAGCTTTTTCCAAATATGGCAAAATTGAAGCGATGTGTTTTTCTACGCCACCTAAATTGGGCAAGTAAGACTCAGTAATAATTAAAGCTCTCATCTTCTCTTTTGTTTCAGTTATAATTAAGTTATGCCTAGTGATTATAAAAAAATTGAGGTTTCTTTGATAGCCACAGTTTTTAATGAAGCAGATTCTATTTTGGATTTTTTGGAAAGCTATAAAGCTCAAGAGATTTTGGCTCAGGAACTTATCATTGTTGATGCTTTTTCTTCTGATCAGACCTACGAGCTAATCAAAAAATTTAGCGCTCAGAATCAAAATCTTAATATCAAATTATTTAGAAAAGTTAGTAATCGCAGTCAAGCTAGAAATTTTGCTGCAACTAAAGCCTCAGCTAGTTATTTGGCTTTTACTGATGCCGGTTGTCTTTTAGATCGTTTTTGGTTGGCGAAGCTAGTGCAAGAGCAAATTAAAACAAAAAAAAGAGTAGTGGGCGGACATTTTCGTGGTTTAGCTAAGAGTCGTTTGCAAGAGGCGATAGTCCCCTACTTTTTGCAGTTGAATAAGAAAGTTAATGAGCAAAATTTTGTACCAACTACTAGATCTTTGTTAATTGAAAAAAAACTTTGGTTAGAGTTGGGTGGTTTGAATGAGAGCTTGGTTCTGAGTGAAGATTATGAGCTGATGCTGCGTATCAAAAAACAAAAAATTGCTTGGGCTTTTGCCAATCAAGCAATAGTCTATTGGTTGCCACCGGCGAATTTTTTAGCTTTCCTTAAGAAGATTGCTAATTTTGCTAGCAGTGACATTGAAGCGGGAATCATCAGGCCAAAAGTGATTTTGATTTTTCTAAGATATTTATTTTTCTTGTTTTTAATTTTAAGCCTCAAATCAATTTTTTTTCTTGTATTTTTTATTTTTTATTTATTGTGGAGTATTTACAAAAACCAACACAACGCACCAAAAGCTTGGTTTTATTTGCCTTTATTGCAAGTTAGTTCTGACTTGATGATTATGGGAGCTAGTTTGTGGGCAGGGTCAAAATTTAAATCAAGAGCTTTTTGATTTTTTCGATATTTTCTACGGTGACTTTTTCTCCTGCTGCAATTACACCTTTTTTGTTAACAAAACCAGTGAAGGGATCAGAAAAAGTTTTATTTTCTTTGATATCTGGATAGATAACGAAGTCGGCTAATTGACAGCTACGTCTGGCCAAATGATACATCATGATTTGAGTGGTTTTTAAGACTGATTGTAAGGAGCTCATTCTACTTTCAAGAGCAGGAAAAATATTCTTGTAGAGGTTAACAGCGATCACTACTTCAGCCCCCATTTGTTTAACAGTTTTAACTGGCACTGGTACAGCAGTACCACCATCAATCAGATGTTGTCCTTTATATTTAACTGGTTCAAAAACAAAAGGAATGGAAGTGCTGGCGCGAATAGCCATAGCCAAATCACCATCTTTAATTTCTACCACTTCTCCACTTAACAAATCAGTAGTAACAGCACAAAAAGGAATGTTTAAATCTTCAATATTGTGTTTGCCGGCTAAATCTTCAAAGACTTTGGTGACATTATCACCCTTGAAAATCCCCCATTTTGGTTTGGGGTCAGAGAAAGCATATAGCATGCTTCTTTTATTGATTTTTTCTTTGAAGGCTTTTTCAACCAAATCGATATCTTCTAGAGCACAATAAGCTCCGCCAACCATGGCTCCAGCACTGGTGCCGGCAATAAAATCAATCCTAATGCCAGCTTCAACTAAAGCCTTAATTACGCCGATGTGAGCTTGACCGCGCCAGCCACCACTCCCAAGAGCTAAGCCTAATTTTTTGCGCTGAATAAATTTTTTAGTCATAGGTCACCAATACCTTGTCACGGTATTTGTTTTTTAATTTAATGGCAATGGGCAGGAGGAAGAAAATACTACACAAACTCATGATTATGAGAATGAGTCTGACAGCATCTGGCAAGAATTCATTGATAACGGCAAAAACTCCTAGGCTCAAGATATAGATCAGATTAATCATCATGCTTAAACTAGAAATGGCAGTAGCACGATTTTTAGATGAGTAGCATTGATTACTGAGTTTACCCAAGATATTCCAGCGCATGGAAGAAACAAGAAAAACCACAAAAATAATAGCGATCATGCTCGGCACATTATAAAAATAACTTAGAGGTAGGAAAACGCTTAAAAGAAGAGCTGGCATCAAGAAAACCACTTTCATTTTGTCGAAAACCTTTTTTCTAATGAGGATGTGGAGAAATTGAACAGCAAAAAGTGAAAGGAAAGCAAAAATGAAACCCATGTTTTTTTCACTCACGCCCAGATCAACTAAAGAAAAATTCTTAAAACTAATCACAATCGGCCAAGTCAAAGAACCAACTAGAATGTAGAAAAGAGAAATGTCTCTAGCTTGTTTGTTTTTAAACAACTCTTTAAAACCCATTTTGGTTTGGAGCAGATAATTTTTGAGAGTAAATTTTTCGCTATCAATGTCTGGTTCCATGAATCGACTGGCTACTAGGCTAGCAATTAAGAAGGCAATGGCAGTTAAAATTGCGGGTAAGTGATAATATTTGGTGAATAACAATCCGCCCACGATAATGGCAAAAACAATACTGTAATTAAAAATCAACTGGTTTCTATTGTTGATTTCACTGAACTGTTCTTCTTTGCCATTTTGCTTGAGAGTGTCAAAAACCAAGGCCTCTAGAGCTCCGCTAAGCAAAGCGTCTCCCAAGCCAAAACCTAAGCCAGCTATGAGAAACCAAAGAAAACTGTCAGCATAAGCGAAGGTTAGGTAGGCCATTGCGCTTACCAAGAAGGAAATAACAATGCTAGTTTTACGACCAACTAAATCTGCTAAGGCTCCGGTAGGTAATTCTAAAAAGAGAGCACTGGCTAGACAAACTATTTCAATAATTGCTACCTGAGTGAGAGTGATGTACTGCAGTTCCATGGAAACCCAAACTGGGACCACAAAATACATCGAGCGAAAAATACTAAGAATTTTCAGCCAAAAAATATTATTTTGATATAAATCTTCATTGCGTCGGCCAGTTTTAACTGGCAAGCGCAATATCTTCCCCAAATTGAACATTCGATAATTTTAGCAGAATTGAACCTTTTTTACTTGAGGAGCTTTGTTATGATAAACAGGTGTTAAAAAATATCAAAAAAGATCTAAATGATCTCAAAAATCCAATTCAAGCCAAAATTTTACAAAGATTTTTCAAGACTGGTCCAGATCAATATGGAGCAGGGGATGTTTTTCTTGGTCTTAAAGTACCAATGACTAGGAAGATAGTTGCTAAGTATTTTAAAGAATTGAGTCTGGAAGAAGCGCAGGTTTTACTGGAGAGCAGTATTCATGAATACCGTCTGGCGGCTTGTTTAATTTTGGTTAAAAAATATGAGACGGCTAAAGATCAGAAGTTAAAACAACAAATTGTAGATTTTTATTTGGCAAATTTAGATCGAGTTAATAATTGGGATTTAGTAGATTTATCTGCTCCAAGAATCTTAGGTCACTCTTTGCTCACCAAAAAAAATAGGATTTTGCTTTATGATTTGGCTAAAAAAGACCACCTTTGGTCACAAAGAGTGGCGATTATTGCCACTTATGCCCTGATCAAAGACGGCCAATTTGAAGATACTCTTAAGTTGGCTAGTTTATTGCTTGCTCACCCTCACGACCTCATTCACAAGGCTATTGGCTGGATGCTACGAGAACTGGGTAAAAAGAATCAGGCCCTTTTGGAGGATTTTTTGCTAGAGCACTATCAAAAAATGCCTAGAACGACTTTGCGCTATGCGATTGAAAAATTGGCAGAGCCCAAAAGAAAATTTTATTTGAAAGCAAAGAATCTTTGCAAAGGCTTGGTGATTAAAGGCTTAGGCAATGGTCAAAGTCGTGCTTACGCTACTGTTAATTTTGCTTCTGAAATTTTTCCCACTCATTTGCCAAGAGGCATTTATGCTGCTTGGGTTTTATTGGGCGATCAACGTTATCGTGGCGCTCTTTTTTTTGGTCCAAGAAAAGTAATTGCAGAGGAGCAAGATGTCTTGGAAATCCATATTTTAGATTTCCAAGACGATCTCTATCACAAGGAAGTTTTGTTTGACATTCAAGATTTTATTCGTGAAGTCTTGCCTTTTGCTTCCTTCGCTGATTTAAAAAAACAAATCACAGCCGATATCCAAGCAATTAAGTCTTGTTTAGTTGACTAATCCGATACATTGCGTACATTAGCGCCAAAGCAGCCAAATATTGACTGGTGGCTAAGAAATTTTTATATAGAACCATGTCGACAAACACGGCTAGTAGTGGCAAAGTCATTTCCATAATTGTCGCTACTTTAGCTTGGGTTTTTTTCAAACCTTTATAGTAGATGATCATCGCCAGAAGACCAGTGCTGAGAGCAATGTAGAGTAAAGCGATAAAGTCTTTACCAACTAAACTATCAAGACTACTGGACGAACCTAGTATAAAGATGGCTACATAAGCCAAAATAGTTGACAAGTAAAAACGCAAAATAGTGGCGCTGGTACTACTTTTGACTTGATTAAGTAAGAGTTTGGAGAGAGTTGTTCCAAGGCCCCAGCAAGCCGCAGCTCCCAAAGCATAAAGCGCTGCCACTAGTGTGCCTGGGCCAGTGTCTAGGTTGACGTTGCCATTTGGAAAAGTGACAAAGAAAACAGCCACAATGGCCAGCATTGCCCAGCGTAAATAGTTTTTATTAATTCTCTCACCTAGTAAAAAGCCAGCGCTAGCAATGGCAAAGAGAGGTTGGATTTTTTGAATCAGGAAAATAACACTAAAGGAAATGTAATTAACTTTCATCAGGGCTGTGGTGATAAAAAGAGTGCCCAGCAAACCGCCAAAGAGGGCTACTACTAGAGCAGTGAGAAGTAGTTTTTGAGTAAACTTTTCTTGCTTGAGGGTGCGTACCACAATTGGCAATAAAATAAGCGAGCCAATTAAGTGTTCATAAAAAACAATCGTCACTGGTGGTAGATGATATAAGCCGCGTCGTACCACGCCATCCAGAGCCCAAAGTGCTGCCGCTAAAGCAATTAATAAAGGACCAGACATAAAATGCCTTTCTTTTGCCTTGTCGGGTGGAGAGTTTTTGATGGAAAAACACCAAAACCATACCATTTATAAAAAATGGCACAGCAAATGATCTCCTTCTTTCATCCGGACTTTAACCGTCGGTTTTGGCTTCGCACCAAATCTGCTGACCCTTGCAAGCAAGGCGCTCGCGGACTCATTTTCTAAATTTAGAAAATTTACCGCCGGTTGAGAATTACACTCCACCCTGAAGGATTAATTAATAATCTTTGAAATGTTGTATCACAAAAGAGCTAATAAAATAAGTCCTAAGCCGAGGCGATAGTAGCCAAAAAAGGCTAAGCTATTTTTCTGAAGATAGCCAATGAGCCAACGTAAAACAACCAGAGCAACTGCAAAAGAAACTAAGAAACCAATAGCGGTTGCGATGATTTCTGTTGGTGAAAAACTAAGGCTCTCTTGAGTTTTCGCTAGATCAAAAACTGCTGTGCTTAGAATGGTGGGAATCGCCAGTAAAAAAGAGTATTTAGCAGCGCTGGCTCTTTTTTGGCCAAGCAGCAACATAATAAGGATTACTGCTCCAGATCTAGAAACACCTGGAACAATCGCTAAAGTTTGAAAAACACCAACTAGCATACTTTGTTGCCAGCTTAACTCTTCCAAATCTTTACCAATTGCACTTGGATTTTTTTGCAGATAACGCTCATAAAAAATAAAAATCAAACCAAAGAAGATAAATACAGACAACATTAGCCAGTTGCTTTCAAAAAAAGTATCTTTAACTAATTTGTAGAGTAAAAAACCAAAGATAGAGGTGGGGACAAAAGAGAATAAAATTTTTTTAATCAGCTCATGATCCTGCCAGAGTTCTTTGCCGTAGATAAAAAGTACTGCCAGAATGCCTCCAGCTTGAATAAAAACTGTGAAAAATTTGAGAAATTCAGTTTGTTCTAAACCTAAAAATTGAGCAGTAAAAATCAAGTGAAAAGTAGAGGAAATCGGTAAAAATTCAGTAACACCTTCAACAATTCCTAACAAGATAGCTTGATAAATTTCCATAAATCTTTCCTAGGAGAATAAGTATAGCAAACTTGTTAAACAAATTTTAGTTGGTTATACTAGTTTTCAATGCGCAGTCAAAAAGTTTTTTTCCTGAGCAGTTTAGCCTTGTTAGTTGTTTTTGCTTTATGGTGGCTACAGCCACCAGCTTTTTTTTCCAATAAATCTTTGCCTTTGTCCCCAGCCTTAACGCCAACTTCTGGCTCAGAAAAAGCTCTTCAAACACCTTCCCTACAAGTAGAATCTTTTGTCAGTGATTTAAATGTGCCTTGGAGTATAGTTTTTACTTCTCCAGAGCGAATTCTAGTGACCGAACGCCCTGGTCGAGTGCGAGTGGTAGAAAATGGACGTCTTTTAGAAGAACCACTAAGAGTTTTTACTGAGGTCTCCAACCGTTCAGAAGAAGGTTTAATGGGAATGACTCTCGACCCAAATTACGTTGTAAATGGCTATATTTATTTGTGTTTAGCTTATCGAGCTACAGGTGGAAAGGTTTTCGATAAAGTTATTAGAGCTGTAGATGGCGGCGATAGTTTAATTGATGATCGGGTGATCATTGATGGCATTCCTGCCGCCGCCAATCATGCCGGTTGTCGCCTGCGTTTTGGTCAGGATGAGAAGCTTTATATTTCAACTGGTGATGCTAGTGAGCGCAACTTGGCGCAAGATTTGACTTCTCTAGCAGGTAAGATTTTACGTCTTAATGCAAATGGTTCAATTCCTGACGACAATCCCTTCCCCAACTCTGCTGTTTTTAGCTATGGTCATCGCAATCCACAGGGTTTTGATTGGCACCCAATTAGTGGTGCGTTGATTGCAACTGAACATGGGCCCTCTGGAAATGATGGGCTGGGTGGGGGTGATGAATTAAACTTAATTCAAGCTGGTCAGAATTATGGTTGGCCAGAAGTTTCACATCAGCGCAGTAAAGAAGGCATGATCGATCCGCTACTAGTTTTTACTCCAGCTATTGCGCCTGCTTCAGGGATGTTTTATCGTAGCTTTGTTTTGTCGCAATTAACCAATACTTTTTTATTTGGCATGTTGCGTGGGGAAGGCATCATGCAAGTGTTTTTTGATGAAGCTGGTCAAGTGAGGGATTATCAAAAATTAGTAGAAGTAGAAGTAGGGCGAGTTCGCGACATTGTTGAAGGTCCAGATGGATTTG
>DITI01000056.1:0-7695 GCA_002422765.1 Candidatus Pacebacteria bacterium UBA6188
ATTGGGTCCAGATTCTCAAGATGTGGTTGAAACGATTTTTGCCTTCGATCATGATTGGTTACAGGAGGGTCAGCTGAGTGATGTTAAAAAAGCTATTATCAAAGAAGTAACCGAGGAGTTGAGTCTAGAAGCAGTGGGTCAATTTAGTGTGCCTGAGGCTTTGGCCGAAGCACGTTTGATTGGTGATGAGCATGATTCTTGTTTGTTGACTGTTTTTAAAGAAGATGTGCTCGACCTGATTTTTCTCAAGCATGGTCAATTTTTAGACTTAATTAGTGTTGGTCGTTCTGGCAATGTAGTTGATGACTTCAATGAACTTTTGGCTAGAGCAGCCAAGCATTTAGGTCAGGATGGTAAGTATTTTCCCAGTAAAGTTTTGATGACCTCTATCGCTCTCAAGCCAAAAGAAATGGCTGCTTTGCATGAGGAATTAGCAGCTGTTGATTGGGTCAAAAATCCTGGCTTTACTCAAGCTCCAACCATCGTAGTTCTAGAGCCAGACTACATGGTTAAATCAGTTAGTTTGAGTGCTGGTAAAGTTTTTGCTAAAGAAAACATGTTGGCTAAAATGCCCAGCCAAAGCTTTGTTGCCAATCAAGAGCCGGTTTTAACTTCGACACTACCAGCAACCCCTGAAGATTATGCTATCGAAAGAGCTAGTGCTAGTAGTTTTGGCATTGATCTGAGCCAAAGTAATTTGCTCAACCATAATAAAAATGAAGTTATCGCAGTTGAGCCGGAACCAGTCAAAAAACCACACCACAAGCGTTCTTTTTTTAGTAGATTTTATTTGTCTCATCAAAAAATGATTCTAATTGGAGTGGGAGCTGGTTTACTTGGTTTACTGTCGCTTTTTACTGTTTTTGCTTTTTTATTATCCAAGGTGACTGTTGTTTTAACTCCAGAGCAATCCTTGTTGCAAAAAAGCATCAAGATTACTTTAGATCCCAACATTGCTCAATCAAACTTTGACCAAGCTTTACTCAAGGCTTCATTACAACAAAAGGAAATTAGTGGCCAAGACGTAACTGCTACCACTGGTATTGGTTTGGTGGGAGATAAAGCCAAGGGGAAAGTAGCAGTTTATAACAAAACAGTGGAGAAAGTTAAGCTCAAAGAAGGAACAGTGCTTAGCAATGATGGTGTGGAATTTTTGACAGATCGAGAGATTGAAATTGCAGGAGCTACTGAAAAGTCTGGCGGTTCTGGCATGGACTATGGCAAGGCTGAAGTTGAGGTAACAGCCAAGGATATCGGTTCGGAAGCCAACTTTAATAAAGAAACTAAATTCAGAGTTGCTGACTATTTTGATGACAAATTTTCAGCTGTGGCTCTTGGTAATTTTGCTGGTGGTTCTAGCCGAGAAGTAAGGGTGGTGGCTCAGGTGGATATGGATCGTCTCACTCAGGCTTTGCATAAAAAGTTGGTAGAAGAAGCCATGAAGGAATTTGAAGATGAATCAGTTGGTGGAACCTATTTTGTGCCAACAGGCAAAAATCGATCGGTCAAAAGCAATTTTTCAGCTGAGTTAGGTACCGAAACTGAATCTTTGACGCTCGATTTAACCTTGGAAGTGGAAGCAGTGAAATATCTTTCTGCCGACTTAAAAAAACTAGGCTTGGCTCTTCTTGAGAAAGATTTACCAGCTGGTTATAGCTTTGTTGATCAAGACCCGTCACTTTTGAGTGATAAAGCTCAAAGCTCTTCTTCCTCTGCACAAATTAGTTTAACTGCTGACTTGAGTGCTAAGGCTATGGCTGATTTAGATCTAGAAGAGATTAAGCAACAAATTTTGGGCAAATCTTGGTTGGAAGTTGAAGAACAACTGGAGAACAATAGTGAAATCAAGCAAGCTACGGTGGTTTTTCATCCGCCATTTTTGATCAATATTTTGCGTAATTTACCCAGTGATCCAGCCAGAATAATTTTAGAATTAAGCAAACCAGAGCGTTAACTCCTATGTCAAAAGATTTTCAAGTCAACAAGCAAGAATTGCTTGGAGTTTATCGCCAAGCTTTGTTGAAGAATGTGCCCTTGAGTGATCTGGATGCTAAAGTCGCAGATTTTACCAAGCGAACGAAGGCTAATCAAAATTTTGAAAAACAATTGGATGACAAAATTGAATCAAGATTTTGGCAAAGTATTCCGCAATTTATGAAGATGACTGCAGCCGCAATTCCCCTAGTTTTGATTGGAGTGGGGATTGTTCTGGCTGGTTCAGCAGCTTGGCCAATTATTAGTCAGGTTTTACCTCAGGCCAACGCAGACAGCGATGATTTACTATCACCATTGTCCAACACTCAATTAGCCAATGCCAACAATTTGGTTTATGCCAAGTCTAATATTATTGATGAAAATCAAAATCAAACGCCAGTAGTGCTGGATGAACCAATCATTTTGGACTATAAGCTCGATTACACTGATTTAAGCAATTGGTTTAATGGTCAGGAAAGTGAAGTGACTGATTTAGAATATCAAGTTGAGGAGTATCGCTTTGACATTCCCAGCTTGGAGATTAGCAATGCCAAAGTAAGAGTGGGTGGAACTGATCTAAATAAGAGCCTAATTCAGTATCCTGGCACGGCTTTGCCTGGAGAGCCTGGTGCGCCAGTGATTTTTGGCCATTCAGTTTTGCGTCAATTTTATAGTCCGAGCGAAAAAAATCCGCGTCGTTATAGTTCAATCTTCAGCAAAATCATGACTTTGAAGAATGGCGATAAAATTTATCTAACCCACAACAACGTTAAGTACACTTATCAAGTCCAAAGCAACACTGAAGTGCAACCAACTGACACTTTCATCTTGGCTCAACGCTATGATGCTAGACAATTAAAATTAGTCACCTGTGTTCCAGAAGGCACGGTTCTGCGTCGCGGTGTAGTCATTGCCCAATTGATTAAAGAATAATAGACTCAAGGCAAAGAAATGAAAAATTTTTTGAGTATCGATTATGGAACCAAGAGGATTGGCTTAGCTTTTAATGTGGCCACTTTAGCTGAACCGCTTTTGGTGCTTGATAATCAACTCAGTAACCAGCAGGACATTGTGACAGACCAAGCAGTTGAGGAAATTATCAAGATTTGTGCCGAGAGGAAAATTAACGAGATTGTGCTTGGTCTTTCAGAGGCGCAAATGGCGGTCAAAATTCAAGCTTTTGCGAAAATTTTGCAAGCGAGATTGGGTTTGCCATTGACTTTGGTGGACGAAACCCTTTCTTCTCATGAGGTGAAGAGGCGTATGGCGGAGGCTTCATTTAGTCTCAAAAAACGCCAAGGTCCCATCGATCATTACAGTGCAGCTTTGATTTTGGAAGATTTTTTGGAAAACTTGTCCATTAAATCTTGAGCTAAATTTTCCACAGTTTTACTTTTGTGCTACACTTATTGCTCATGCTAAGAAAATTGCCTAAATTTTTCTTTTTACTGCTGTCTTTTCTCATTGTTTTGTTGTTTTTAGCATTTTTTCTTGGCAACTTATTTCAGCCGACTACCGACGCTTCTGCCAAAAAAGTTCGTTTCGTTATTCCCAAAGGTCAGGCTTTATCAATCATTGCTGGCAGACTTGAGGAAGAGCAATTAATCAAAAACGCTTGGGCCTTTCGCTTCGCGGTTTATTTCAACAAGTTGGAAAATAAAATTCAAGCTGGTAGCTTTGAGTTATCGGCCGATATGGACACTTGGCAAATCGCCAAAACTTTAACCATGGGAACTGACGACCTTTGGATTACCTTGCCTGAAGGTTGGCGTAGGGAAGAAATCGCTGAGAGTCTAAGCAGGCAAGGTTTGAGTAGTTTTGATAAAGATGAATTTTTATTGCTAAGCAAGGGCTTGGAAGGCCAGTTGTTTCCTGACACTTATTTGGTACCAAGAGAAGTGACCAGTGCTACTCTGATTTCTCTTTTTAAAAATACTTTTGCCAGTAAAGTCACCACGCCTTTGAGTCAAGAAATTGCTGCTAGTGAATTAAGCCTGAACGAAATTTTAACTTTGGCTTCCCTAGTGCAAAGAGAAAGTGCTAACGATGAAGAAATGCCTTTGGTGGCGCAAATTCTCTTAAATCGCTTGGCAATAGATATGCCTTTGCAAGTTGATGCTACTTTGCAATACATTAAGGGCTACAGTCAAGCAGAGCAATCTTTTTGGCCAACACCTCTGGCGGAGGATAAAAAATTAGATTCTTTGTATAACACTTATAAATATGCCGACTTGCCACCTTCGCCAATTTGTAATCCTGGTCTTGCGGCTATCAAAGCAGTCTTAAATCCAAGCCCCACTCAAGCTTTTTATTATATTCACGATAATTCTGGCAAAATTCACCCAGCTCGCACCTTAGACGAACATAATGCTAACGTGAACAAATACTTGCGCTAAACTGATCTTGTTGTTATAATAGCGAATTGTCTAAAAAGACTCAAGTAAAAAGCTAGCAGAAAAAACAAAGAATTGGTGCCTTTAGTTTTTGTAAAACAACTAAGTAAATAATTTGCTTCACACAGCATTATCAAGTATAGGCTGTGTTTTTTTGCTTTATTATACTTTGTTTTTTCCACAGGTCTTTTTACCTTTTGACTTTAGTTGGACAAGTCAAATCAAAAGTAGCAAGAAGAAGTAATTAAGCATTTAAAGCTAAAAAGGAAATTTTCATGCCACAAAAAGCACAACGCCAAAATTGGGGTCAAAAGCACCAAATTTTACCCATTTTAGACCTGATCAAACTACAAAGTGAGAGTTATCAGGACTTTTTAGACAACGGAATTGGCGAAGCTCTTAAAGAGGTGAATGGTAGCAAAGGCATTGAAGATTTTACTGGTAAAAACTGGTCTCTTACTTTTGGTCAATATCGTTTTGGTGAAGCCAAATACACTCCTGCTCAAGCAAAAAACAAAAATGTTTCCTACGATATGCCTCTTTACGTGGAAGCAACTCTTTTAAATAAGAGAACTGGTGAAGAGCGCACTCAAGAAGTTTTCCTAGGTGATATTCCCAAAATGACCGCTACTGGCAATTTTATTGTCAATGGTATTGAAAGAGGTATTGTCACTCAGTTGGTAAGATCTCCTGGTGTCTTTTTCTTGGGTGAAGAAGATTCTGCCAGCAAGCAATTGCTTTACAAGGCTGAACTTCGTCCTTTACGTGGTTCTTGGTTGGAAGTGACTGTTAGTCGTCGTAGTGTGATTACCGTCAAAATTGATCGTCGTCGCAAGATGCCTGTCACTGTTCTTCTCAGAGCTTTCGGTTATGAGAGCAATGATGACATTGCTGCTTTATTTGCTGATGTTTTGAAAAAAGACAAATTGGATTTGCTCAACAACACTTTGAAGAAAGATTCCACCACCAATCAAGCTGAGGCTTTGATTGAAATTTATGAAAAAATGAGACCTGGTGAACCAGCTGTTCTCGACACTGCTCGTGATTTCTTGAATAATATGTTTTTTGATGATCGTCGTTATGATTTGGGTGAGGTTGGTCGTTACAAAGTTAATCGTCGTTTAAAAATTGAAGTTGATAAGAAAAAAACCATTCTTGATCCTCAAGATTTGGTAGCTGCCATTGCCTACTTAATTGCTTTGCAAAATGGTGAAGGCAAGATTGATGATATCGATCACCTTTCTAACCGTCGCGTCCGTCGTGTCGGCGAATTGGTCGCTGGTAATGCTTTCCGCATTGGTTTAATTCGTTTGGAGCGCTCTATTCGCGAGAAGATGTCTTTGACCAAAACTGACGAAGTTTTAACTCCATCTGCTTTGGTAAATGCTCGTCCTCTAATTGCAGCTGTGTCTGAATTTTTCCGTCGCAACCGTTTGTCAGCCATTTTAGATCAAACCAATCCTTTGTCTGAAGTTGACAACTTGCGTCGTTTATCCGTGATGGGTACTGGTGGTGTGACTCGTGAGCGCGCTAGCTTTTCCATGCGTGATATTAACGCTTCTCAATATTCCCGTATTTGTCCAATTCGTTCTCCTGAGGGTCCAAACATTGGTTTGGTGACTTACCTGTCACTTTACACTAGAGTTAACGACTATGGTTTCTTGGAAGCTCCTTATCTAAAAGTGATCAATGTCAAAGGTAAAATGAAGATTACTGATGAGATTGTTTATTTGAGTGCTGATGAAGAAGAAGATTATCGCATTACTCACGCCAGTATTGGCATTAGTGATGATAACTACATCACTGATGAGTGGATTCCAATGCGTTACAGAAATGAATTTATTGAAAGTTCAGTTGAAGAAGTTGAATATATCGACGTAGTGCCTCGCCAAGTGGTGGGCAGCTCTGCTTCTTTGATTCCTTTCATTGCTCATGATGAGGCCAACCGTGCTCTAATGGGTTCTCACATGCAATGTCAGGCTGTACCTTTGGTTAAAGCTCAAGCTCCAGTCATTGGTACTGGCATGGAAGCCGAGATGGCTGTGGCCATGGGTCGCACCATTCTAGCTCCTTTTGAAGGGGTGGTTGATTATGTTGATGGAGCCAAAGTTATTTTGAAGTTAGACAAAAAATATCACGACAAAGCCAAGGCTTTAGTCGAAGCTCTAGATAATGAATTAATCACTTTCAACAAAGGAGTGATTGAATACAAGCTTTCCAAATACGTGAGAACTTCACAAAGCACCTGTTTTTCCCAAAAAGCTGTAGTAAAAGTTGGTCAAGAAGTCAAAAAAGGCGATGTCTTAATTGATGGTCCAGCTACCGATCAAGGTGAATTATCTCTAGGTACCAATTTATTGATTGCCTACACTTCCTACAATGGTCTTGGTTATGAAGATGCTTTGGTTATTTCTGATCGCTTGGTAAGACAAGATGTTTTAACTTCTATTCAAATCAGTGAACACAAGTCCAAAGTTATGGACACTCGCTTAGGACCGGAAGAATTAACCAATGACATTCCAAACGTGAGTGAAACCTTTTTAGCCAACTTAAATGTTGACGGTATCATTCGTATTGGTAGTCATGTTAAATCTGGTGACATTTTAGTCGGTAAAGTTGCCCCCAAAGGCGAAACTGAGCTTTCTCCAGAAGAGAGATTGCTTAGAGCTATCTTTGGTGAAAAGTCTAAAGAAGTACGTGACACTTCTCTACGCATTCCTCATGGTGAGGAGGGTGTGGTGATTGATGTGCAGATTCTTGATCGCGATTTGGGCGATGAACTTGATCCAGGCACTATTCGTGAAGTGATTGTTAAAGTTGCTCAAATGAGAAAAATTACCGTGGGTGATAAGCTTGCTGGTCGTCATGGTAACAAAGGCGTTATTTCCAAAATTGTTCCTCAAGCTGACATGCCTCATTTGGAGGATGGTACTCCAGTCGACATTATCATTTCGCCTCTATCTGTTTTGGCTCGTATGAATCTTGGTCAGTTGCTGGAAACCCATTTGGGTTGGGCAGCTGATAAATTGGGTTACAAAGTGGCCGTGCCAGCTTTTGAAGAATTTGATGAAGATAAAATTTGGCAAGAACTAGAGAAGGCAGGCTTACCAGTTTCTGGTAAAGCTCAACTTTTTGATGGTTTTACTGGTGAAGCTTACAAAGAAAAATCAGTGGTAGGTATCAATTACATTCTCAAGCTGAGTCACATGGTTGAAGACAAAACTCACGCTCGCTCTACTGGTCCTTACTCACTAGTGACCCAACAACCTCTAGGTGGTAAAGCTCAAATGGGTGGTCAGAGAATGGGTGAAATGGAAGTTTGGGCACT
>DITI01000056.1:7729-8100 GCA_002422765.1 Candidatus Pacebacteria bacterium UBA6188
AGCTTTCAGAGTTTTATGCAAAGAACTTAATTCATTATCTTTGAATGTAGTTGCTCTTGATCCTACCGAAGTCGAAGTTGAAGATAAAGCTCCCACTGTCGACAATCAAGAAGTTTTAATTCTTGATGATCCAGAAGACTCACCCATCCACGAGGAGAGTGAGGAATCAGAGAATGATGAAAGTGAAGAAGATTTCGATGCCGAAAATCCTGATGAAATTCTTGAAGAAGACTCGGAAGAGGAGGCTTTGAAGTAGTAGTAAATTTTTTGAAAGTTATTTATGAAAAACATTGTCGATTTCTCCGCCCTACAAATTAAAATTGCTTCTCCAGAAGACATCATGAGTTGGTCTTTTGGCGAAGTCAAAAAAC
>DITI01000016.1 GCA_002422765.1 Candidatus Pacebacteria bacterium UBA6188
AATCTCTGCTTTTTCGACAACTCTTTGGGTAAGAGTGATTCTTTTTTGGATTTCTTCTCGATAAAGTTTGGATTGAAAGAAGACAAAGAAATGGTTTAGAGCATTACTTTTTGGAAAAGTTAAACCTTCCAATAAATGATGGTTCAACTCTGGGATGATCTTGTAATCAGCAAAGATTTTGGCATTTTCATTGAGTTGATTGGTGGAAATGTGCAATGCTCCCTCCAAAAAGGATGCTCCGACCAAAATGGGGCGACGCTCAACAAACATATAGGCCAAAAGTTTAGCTTGATTTTTTTCTTGAGGCACTTCGACCATGCAGTTTTGACTGGTTTTGTTGATAGCATCCAAGACCTGATGGTAATTTTCTTCGCTAAAATTGATTAGACCAAGTTTGCTCAACATCAAAAGAATAGCTGTGACGTTGTAGGCTGTAGCCATGCGTGGCTGATTGGAGGGATTAGCCTTTGGATCGATGATGAAATGAGGATAATTCTTTTCTTTGGCTAAAGTCATTAGTTTGCCTCCAGCAGCAATGACAGCAATCATTGCTCCTTTTTTCTTGGCTTCAGCGGCACAATTTAGAGTTTCTTCAGTATTGCCAGAGTAACTAGAAAGAATGACAAAAGTATTCTCGTTCACATAGCTTGGCAGGTCGTAGTCTCTACAGAGCTCCATGGACACAGTCAATTCATCTTTATAGAGATTCTTGACGAGGTCAGCTCCTATAGCTGAGCCACCTACGCCGGCTACTACAACATTTTGCACATTTTTATAAGCACTTAGATCGATTTGTGCTTGTTCTTCCCAAACCTGTCTGACTTGGTCAGCGATGCTCTCAGCTGAAGCGAGAGCTCCATCTGGATCAATTTTTTTAATAGCACTGCGATCATCCAAAATAGATGTTGAAGACATAGGTCCTTTCTTTATGTTTTAGTCTAGAGCGTGAGTGTTAGTGCCCTTTTGCAAATCAATTTCTTGGTATTTGCTTAGAATATCTTTAATAATTTTCTTTAGAGCATCATAACCTGCTTGAGTTTTGGCTTCAAATTTGACGGTGGCATAGGGACCATTTTGTGAAGCGCGGATGATTGCCATTTGATCTGGCATATCCATTCTAATTCCATCAATATCGATGTATTCAGCAGTTGGCCAATGCTCTTTAAATTCTCTGGTAATAACTTCAGCAATGAACTTAAACTTAATCTCATCTGCCAAGCCAAACTTAATTTCTGGACTACTGATGTA
Source organism: Candidatus Pacebacteria bacterium UBA6188 (assembly GCA_002422765.1). Taxonomy (GTDB): domain Bacteria; phylum Patescibacteriota; class Microgenomatia; order UBA1400; family PJMF01; genus UBA1364. Next base: position 1,249 of record DITI01000016.1, read on the forward strand.
TTTTGGCAGTTCTGCGACCAATTGGCTGAGTTTTTGCTGCTTTCTTTCTAGATAAGCTAAAAGACGTAAGCAGGCGTAGGCACCATCATCGTGGCCATAGAAATTATCCATAAAGAAAATATGGCCAGAGAGTTCGCCACCAAATGGAGAGCGAGCTTCTTTGACCTTGGCTTTGATAAATGAGTGTCCCGTCAACCACATCAAAGGTTCACCGCCAGCAGCAACAATGCTTTCGGTCACCTGTCTAGAGCAAAGAGTGTTATAGACAATTGGTGAGCCTGGCATAGTTTCCAAGACATCTTTGGCAAACAAGGCCACAATGGTGTCCATCCATAAAATTTGACCCTGATCATCAACGACCGACATGCGGTCGCCATCAGCATCGAAAGCAAAACCGAGATCAGCTCCATGCTCTTTGACCCCTTCAGCCAATCTTTCAAGAACTTTGCTTTCAGTGGGATCTGGATCTCCTAGTGGATAGTTGCTGTCAAGATTAGTGTTTTGCTCAATGACAGTGCAACCAGCTTGTCTAAAAATCTCTGGATAAAACATGCCACCAGTAGCATTGCAGGTGTCGACAACAATCTTCCAATTGTTCTTGATCGAAAATAATTTTAGTAAATTTTTTAAATAAGCTGGAAAAATATCATCGCTTCGATTGCTGCCCTGACCCTCACTAAATTCACCTTTNNTAACCAACACTAAGTTTGAGTCCATTGTAGTTGCCAGGATTGTGAGAAGCAGAAATCATTACTCCACCCTTAGTTTTATATTCATAGGAAGAATAATAGACGATTTGACTCATGCTGAGGCCAATATCAATGGTGTCAATCCCGCCATCGTTGAGACCAGCAATCACTGCCTTGGCATAAATTTCGCCATTGCGACGATTATCTCTACCAACAGCAGCTTCTTTGATTCTGCGTTGAGTCAGAAAAGTAGCGTAGGCGCGACCCAAGGTGTAGTAAACATCTTCGCTCAGATCTTCATCGATAACTCCACGAATGTCGTAGCCACGGAAGATATTTGGGTTGATGTTTTTGACGATTTGGTACATAAAACCTTTCTTCTACTTTAGCTATCAAAAGCTGACAGCTATGCTAATCTACATATTCAACAACAAAAGGTCAAGTTCTGCTTCCAGACTAAGAAGACTGGTGGATTGTTTTAGTTTTGTGTCGATTTGGTAGAGTTGTTGATGAATAGTTAATAATTTTGCTAAAGAAAATTCTCCGGCTTGTTTTTTCAGTTTGCTAAGCATAAAAGGAGCAAGCTTGTTGGTTTCACCTTCTTTGACTTGAATGAGTAAGCGAATTTGTCTAGCCATCATGAGAAAAATAAATTCTGCTCCATCCATAGCGATGCTTTCATGAAATAGTTTGAGTAGGGCATTTTTGCTTTTTGGATTTGGAGAAAGCTTGTCCAAAAAAGTCCATAATTTGGGAGTGATTTTGAATTCGTAAGTTTCTAAATCGCTTTGAAGTTTTTTGAGATCAGTTTTGGTGAGGAGCTTTTTTTCCCATAAAATTATGTCAATAGATGCGGATGAAATTAGATTTATAAATTCATCTTTTTTCTTTGATTTGGGTAAAGAATGTAATCCTTCTAAAACTAAGATTTTTTCTTGGCCAAAAAGACTTTCGCTAAGCAAAGCTGACTCCAATTGAGCTCTATCAAGCTTCTCTGCGCTTAGTTGAAAAACTTCCTTATTTTGTTTTTTAAACTCAGCCAGTAACTCAGTGAGTTTTTTTCTAGAAGCCACTTGGTTGTCACCGTGAATGAGTTGTAGCATTTTGTAATTTAATTGTAACGCCTTTTACGTAATTCGCCTTTGTGAAGTAGATATTGGCTGTCATATTTTTTAACTATCTCCCAGAATTTTTTGGAATGGTTGAGTTCAATTAGATGAGCCAATTCATGAATAATGACATAGTCGATGATCTCTGGCTTATAGTGCACCAAACGCCAATTAAAATTAAGGTTGCCTCTTGAACTACAGCTTCCCCAACGACTAGCTTGCTGGCGCAAGGCTAGATTTTTATAGGTTACCCCCATTTTTTTGGCCAGCAAAGCAGTGCGAGTAGCCAAATATCTATGTGCAGTTTTTTTGAGGAACTCCTCAATTTGTTTTTGAATTTTACCAGATGATTTGGGAGCGAGATTGTTGACGAGGATTTTTTCACCACTTGCCACAACTCCAATTTTATCTGCTTGGTTGTTTAGAATAACTTGGTATTTTTTATCGAAAATATAAAGTTCATCATTTTGGATTGACACTTGGTTCTTTTTAACTTTGGCTAGGTTGCTTTCAATCCAAGCTTGTTGTCCTTCCACATATTTACGAATTAAAAACTCAGGCATGATTTTGGGAGCACTGACAATGACCTGCGCTTGAGAATTGATACTAATGCGCAAGTTGAAAGAGCGAGCTGATCTTTTGATTTTGTAATCCATAGAGTTGCGGATATAATATAACACCATCAGCCGAAGTGGCGGAATGGTAGACGCGCACGTTTTAGGAGCGTGTGGAGTAATCCATGGAGGTTCAAGTCCTCTCTTCGGCACCAGATACAAAAAACCCGTCCATATAGACGGGGCTTTTGGTCTCAGAACGTAAATCCCGGTGAGGAAAAACCTTCTGAGTTAGTAGGTATTATAGCTTATATTATAAGATATGCAAGTCGCACAGTTTTATAGAAGCGAGAGAAACCCCTCACTTCTATAAAAATGTGGTGGAATTAACTGCCAAAGAGCAGGAAGACATGCCCGATTAGGCTGAGCCAAATGACCCAGGCAAGTGTCTTATCGAACCTTTTGTAAATGAGCCAGCCAGCCAGCGCCACAAGGACGCTACCCGCTAAACCCAAAAATACATGGAGTCCGATGCCGATTATCGCAGCAATAATCCCGATGAAAATCATGAAGATATCCCAAGCACCGTTTTGATTCGGCATGATTGGACACCTCCTTTCTTGTGGATTTCCATGATCAAATCGCTTTGATCAGGTTGTTTTGTTTTCTAAATTAAAAACACAAAACAACCCAATCAAAACAATGTAGCTGTGCGACTTGTGAAAGAACCTTGATTTGTGCACAATCAGACGCTTAGTCATGATAGCAAAAAACAAGGTTATTATTATATCACAATGCATCCTATAATGTAAAAAGCCATCTAAAATCTTGAGAAATTTAAGACAATAGAAAAAACTATTTAGCAAACTCCATAACGTCAGCATTATCCTTGAGTTCTCGGCCCATTTGGCGGTCATCAAAGCGTATTTCTGCCATCCACTGGTTGACTGAGTTAGCCCAAGAACCATTGCTGGAAGGAGTGTATTTGCTTTCAATTAGTTCAACGGTAGTTAAGCCTTTATCGATGTAATAAGCCTTGAGTTCGCGACCAGCTCTTTCGAAACCAGCTTCATAGCTTTCAAAATCAAGGGTGCCGCGAGCATGAATGCCAAAGCCTAAGCAATTATGTGGGGCTCCAGGGTTGGTGTTTTTGCAAAGATTGGACTCTTGCATGGCGATGGCTGGCAAGAGTCGGAAATCAAATTGATAACGATCTGAGATTTCAACGATTTTGTGACCATAATAATCATATGGCTTCATGGGTGAATTATGGCGTTCCAAAAACTTGGCCACCAAGGCAGCTCTAGCATCTTCGCTTTCAATTACCGTCTGAACTAGTTGAATTTGTTGTTTACCTTCTTCTCCACTTTGGATTTTTGGTAGATTGGCTAGTTCAAATTTAGAGGGTTGATTGGCCTGAGTAAGGAAATAAAAACTATAGGCAGAAGCACCCACTAAAACCGCTGAGCTAGACAAGAGTAACCAACTAAAAACAAAGAAGAATTTTCGCATCTCTTTTTTTAGTATATCATCCATGCTAAAATAAGGAAAGAAAAATGCCCAATTATCAAGCAAAAACTATCTATACATCGGTGATTTTCAGCCTTTTTTTGTTTTTCAGTGTTTTGGTGCCAGCCAGAGCCGTAGATGGTCGAGTGATGGGCATGCACATCCTGCATCCTGATGAGATCAATCAATTCCGCCAAATTTACCCAGATGAAGAGTGGCGTTATGTCACCATTCCTATAACTTTGGATGATTTGTCTAAGCGTCGTGAATGGCAGACTTTTTTTGATCAAGCTTTTAAGCTCAAAATTATTCCTATCTTGCGTTTAACCACTCGTTTCGATCCTTTGACTGGCGCATGGCAAATTCCCAGTCGCAAAGACATTGTTGATTTGGCCAAATTCCTCTCTAGCCTTGACTGGCACCAAAAAGAGAGGTTGATCGTGGTTTTCAATGAAGTTAATCATGCCAAAGAATGGGGCGGTAAGATTGATCCTCTGCTTTATGGAAAAATTCTCAAATTCACCAGCAATTGGTTCCGCTCTGAAAGCAAGAATTACAAAATTTTGCCAGCGGCTATGGATTTGGCAGCTAACAACAGCTTGGAAACAAAAGAGGCCTTTGCTTATTTAGAAAGTCTTTATCATTTTGACAATCAAGTTTTTGAATATATAGATTATTGGAACTCTCACTCCTACCCTAACCCTGAATTTGCAGCTTCACCCAAAAGGTTGGGACAAAATTCAGTGCGCGGTTTTTTGTATGAGCTGAACTGGCTCAAAAACCGCGCCAACAAAGAATTCCAAGTTTTCATTACCGAAACTGGTTGGGCNNAGTGACGCCTTTTATTATGAAAGGTAGTCCTGGACCTTTTGCTTCTTTTAGTTTTTTTGACGCTTCTGGTAATCCGACCATTCAATTTTTTGCTTTGCAAAAAGCCATGAAAACTTTTGACGGACAAAAGTTTTAAGGGTAAAATGTCCATTGTCCTTGTGCTATATTAAACAACGCGGGTGTAGTACACCGGTAGTATGTCTCCCTTCCAAGGAGAAGAAGCCAGTTCGATTCTGGTCACCCGCTCAGATTATGGACACTTCCCAACAACTTTTCCTTTTAGTCTTCGCTTTTTTTAACCTACTAGTCTTCTTCAAAGCTTTCTACGAATCTAAATATAAGAAAAATGCTTTTGGTTTAGCCCGCCCATTAGTAATTATCGGAGTGTTTGTATGGGGTGATGCAGTAGTTCTTGGTCCGTTTTGGACAGCTTTAACGATCCTTTCCCTTGTTTTTAAAGATTGGTATTTATTCCTTCTATTTGTAGCAATTTTTTGGACAATAAGAAGTCTAGGAGAAATAATCTATTGGCTAAATCAACAATTCTCCACTCTTAAGCGCAATCCTATTGAAAATCTACCCTGGCAATCCATTTTTCACAACGATTCGGTGTGGTTTGTCCATCAGGTTATTTGGCAGTGCGTGATGGTAGTTTCGCTTGTTTTAAGCATCTATCTGTCTCACATGTGGCTGCAGACGTTGCAGTGAGTGACCAACTTACTTCTTAGCAATTGCCGTTACAACCCCGAAGATTGTTAGGGAGACTAAAACAATCGCTGCTCCAGCTGGCAAATTGAGATAAAAAGCTGCGTAGAGTCCCAAAATCACTGCTAACATGGCAAAGCCAATGGCGAAGAGAAAACTTTGTTTGAAGCTTCTGGCAATACTCATGCTAGTGACACTAGGAATTACCATCAGCGCTCCGATTAACAAGGCTCCAACCACTCTCATAGACAGGGAAACCGTAATAGCGGTCAAAGTCATCAGNNTGACCCTAATTCCATTAATTCTTGCTCCTTCTTCATCAAAGGAGGTAAATAAAAGTTGACGATAAAGTAAGGCGATGATCGCCAAGCTAAGCAAACCCAAGCCAACAATTGGCCAGATTTCATTGCTAGTGACAGTTGTAATGCTGCCAAATAAATAGGCAAATAAATTTGTGTTAAAACCGTTGGCTAAGCTAATCATGAGAATGGAAATTGCTAAACCACCAGGCAAAAACATAGCCAAAACTGTTTCACCGGCTATTTTTTGTTGACTTCTAATTTGTTCAATCAAGAGAGCCGCTGCAACTGTTAGTAAAACCGTGCTAAAAATTGGTTGAGTGTTAGTGAGTAAGCCAATTCCTACTCCAATTAAAGCAATGTGGGAAAGAGTGTCGGCCACCATGGAAAAGCGACGAATCAATAAAAAATTGCCCATCAAAGGAGCAATGATGGCAACAACCAAGCCGGCCAGTAAGGCTCGCAACATGAAACTATATTGAAAAATTTCTAACATATTTTTAATGATGGTGGGCAATTAATCTTTGGTGTTTTCCATAGAGTTTTTCTAATAAATCATTTTCCAAAAGCTGCTGAGCCTGACCATGGTAAATCAAACTTTGGTTAATGCAGGCAATTTTATTAACTTCTTTAGCAACGAGATCAACTTCGTGAGAAACCAGAATAATGCTAAGGCCTTTTTCTTGGTTGAGTTGACGCAGTAGATCATAAAATTGCACTTGAGAATTGCCATCAATGCCGACGGTAGGCTCATCAAGAATCAATAATTGTGGTTCATGTAGTAAGGCTCGAGCAATAAAAACTCTTTGTTGTTGGCCACCAGAAAGCTCACTTAGTAAATGATTTTTTTTGTTTAGTAGATTGGTTAGCTTGAGCACGCGCTCAATTTCTACTCCTTTGCCGCCGGCCATGGAAATGACCTCAGAGACTGTAATGGGAAAACCGGTAGGATTAAAGCCAGCCTTTTGTGCTACGTATCCAATTTTATGCCAATCTCTGAACTCTTTAATTTCTTGGTCAAAAAGTTTAACTTTACCTTTTTTGAATTCAAGCAATCCTAAAATGATTTTGAGCAAAGTACTTTTACCACCACCATTTGGACCAATCAGACCTAGAAAATCTCCCTCTTCAACTTGTAGAGAGATATTTTCTAGAACTTTTTCCTGATGATAGGCAAAAGTTAAGCCACTAATATTGATAATTTGTTTGTTCATGGTTGGCAGTTGAGAGCTAAGCTTAAGTTTTGAAGGTTTGTTCTTTGGATGGTGAAATAATTTTGGCCCAAAGCTTCTTCTTCGCGAGTTAACCCTTCCAAAGGATTAAATAATAAGGTTTTAGCGCCAATTTCCTGAGCGATGGTTTGGGCGATTTTTGGACTAACTAGGGTTTCAAAGAAAATGTAGTTAATTTGTTTGCTTTTAGCCAAATTACTGAGTTCAGCAATTTTAGCTGGTGAGGGGTCTTGATCTGGATTTAAACCTTGAATGGCAATTTGTTCAAAGCCATATCGTTCGGCCATATAAGCAAAAGCAGCGTGAGAAGTGATGATTTCTTGGTTTTGGCAATTTTGCAGTTGACTGGTAAATTCTTGGTGTAAATCATCTAGTTGCTGAAGCAAAACTGTGGCGTTTGCCTGATAAAAACTAGCGTTATCTGGATCGACAGCTTGTAATTCTTGACTAATGAGCTCGACTTGACTCTGAGCCAAGACAGGATCGAGCCAAACGTGAGGATCAAACATTTCTTCTTCCTCTTCTTCGTGCTCTTCCTCATCATGATGATGTCCTAAACCTTTAATAGTTGCCAAGTTCTCTGTAACCTTGATGATTTTGACTCCTTGTTTGCTAATTTCTTCATCGAACTTATCCAGCCAGCTTTCAAAAAAGTTTCCATTTACAATTAAGAGCTGACTTTGCTCAATAGCCAAAATATCCTTAGGGCTTGGTTCAAAATCATGAGGCTCAGCTCCAGTTTTGGTGAGGTTGACCACTTCAGCTCGGTCTTGAGTAATTTCCTTAGTGAAAAAGTACAAGGGATAAAAAGAAGTGCTAACTTGCAGTTTCTTTTCGTCTGATTTGACTTCCTTTGTCGCTTGATTTTTCTGATAGAAAAAAGCCAAAACAAATAAAAAGACAATACTTAAAGTGATTAATATTTTTTTCATATTTTAGCAACATTTCTGGCAAAGACCAAAAAATTCCAAACGGTGACTTTTAATGAGAAAAGAACTAGATTTTTTAACGGCTTTCATGAGTAGATTTTCATCTAAACAAATATCTTCGATTCGGCCGCAATTTTCACATAAAACATGATGATGGTGTTCGTGGTCAGCCAATTCATAAACAGAGATGCCATCTTTAAACTGAGTTTCTGCGACTAGGTTCAATTTGACAAAATTCTCCAAGGTACGATAAACAGTGACCTTATCAATCTTTAACTTTTTTTGCTGAAGTTGCTCAAAAATATCTGCCACACTCTGTGGTTTATGTTTAAGAACGGCAAAAATTTCCTGACGAGGCTTGGTTAAGCGGTAACCTTGAGCAGCTAATTGTTTTTTATTGAGTTCCATTCTTATATTATTGCAAATCAGTTGCAATAAGTCAAGAGTTCTCTTCCAACTATGTTTTGCGAGGAAATTCTGTTTTAATTAATCTGTGTCAAGTTTGATTATTTTTTTATTGTCTCTAGTTGCTTTGTGGTTTGGAGCCAGCCTTATCACTCGCGCTGCTTTACGTCTCGCCAAATCTTGGGGCATGTCAGAGGGTTTTATTGGCATGACCGTCTTGGCTTTGGGCACTAGTTTTCCGGAAATCACTATTGGTTTTACTGGAGCTCTGCAAAAATTAGCTGGCCAAAATACCTCAGGAATTGTGGTGGGCAATGCCATTGGCGCTTCGATGAATCAATTGATTTTGATTGTGGCGATCGCCGGTCTTATCAAGACAATTAAATTTAGAAAAGATAATGTTTTCTTTGATTCTACTTTTGTGATTGCGACAATGACGGCATTTTACTTGACTAGTCGCGATGGCCTGATTTCTAGGTCTGAAGGCATGGTTTTTATTTTATTTTATTTGCTCTACATTACTTTTTTGAGTCGCCAGAATTTTTTGGAAAAACTCAGCAGTAAAATCAAACAAAAATTAAGCAAAAAAAGAGTTCGTCTAGCTGATATTTTATGGTTGGTTTTGGGTTTAATAATCATCGCCAAGTCTTCTCAATTAGTTTTGGCTCATGGTGTTTTACTGGCCAGTCAATTTGGAGTGAGCGAAGCCACCATTGGTATTTTGCTTCTTGGTTTTGGGGCAAGTTTGCCAGAGTTGGTGGTGTCAATTAACGCTGCCCTTAAAGGTGCGGTTTCCCTATCTTTAGGCAATCTAATTGGTGGGACAATTGTTAATATTTGTGTAGCTATGGGTTTGGGAGCAGCGATCGCAGGTTGGGAGGTTGATCGTGGCTTATTACAGTTTGATATCCCTTACTTGCTTTTTAGTTCTGTGATCGTGGTTTTGTTTATTGCCAGTCGTAATAAATTGGATCGCAAAGAATCGCTCTTGCTTTTATCCCTCTATTTGGTTTATCTTTCCCTCAAGGCTATGGGCTTATGAAAAATTGGCAAAGATTAAAAAAAGATCAAAATTTCAAACAAAAACTTTTGGTGCGCGAGCAAGTAATTGATGCGATGCGCCTATTTTTTAAGACCAGAAATTACCATGAAGTGGAAACTCCCCTATTAGTTGCCAAACCAGGAGCCGAGCCTTACCTTAATCTTTTTGAGACGAGTTTAGGCACTCTGGATGGACAAAATAAAACCGCTTTTCTTTTGACCAGTCCAGAATACGCCATGAAAAAATTATTGGTAGCTGATTTAGGCAACATTTTCCAGATTTGCAAAAGTTTTCGCAATGTGGAGAGCTTGGGCGGAACTCATAACCCTGAATTCACTATTCTAGAGTGGTATCACGTGGGTATTAACTATTTTGATTTGATGTCAGAATTTGAAGAGATGATGCTGGCAATTTGCTCACATTTAGGTGTTGAGGCTAGTCAGTTTTCATATCAGGGGCGTCTTTATGATTTAGCCAAGCCTTATTTGCGTTTTTCTATAGCAGAACTTTTTGAGCGCTATGTTGGTTTGAATAAAGATCAACTTTTGAGTCTGGAAGCCTTGCGAGAGCAGGCTCAAAAAAGAAATTATGAGCTCCACTCTCTTGAAAAATTGACTGATGATTTGGCTTGGGAAGAACTTTACAACCAATTATTTCTCAATGAAATTGAACCCAAATTAGCTGAGTTTAACCAGCCAGTCTTTGTTTATGATTACCCAGCTCCTCAAGCGGCTCTAGCTCGCAAGAAATCAGATGATCCTCGTTTTGCCGAGCGCTTTGAGGTTTATTTGGCAGGGATGGAATTGGGCAATGCTTTTGGTGAATTGACTGATGCCTTAGAACAAGAAAAACGTCTATTGGCTGATTTAGAAATGCGTAGTGTTTTAGGTAAAAAATCTCAACCAATTGATGATGATTTTATTGAAGCTTTGCAAGAAGGCTTGCCAGAGACTAGTGGCATTGCGGTGGGAGTCGATCGTTTAGTGATGCTTTTCGCAGATACAGATTCAATTGACGAGACCCTCTTTTTTCCAGCAAGTGAAATTTTTGCTGATTTATAAAGTAAAATCTTGACTAAATTCCCTATCTTGGCGTAAAATAGCCTGATCTATGTCAACCATTAAAGCCGGCAACATTAAAAAAGGTAGCTATATTTTGTATAAAGACCTACCTCACTATGTGATCAAAACCCAATTTGTTTCTCCTGGCAAAGGCTCAGCTTTTACCAGAGTTAAAATGCGTGATATGCGCAATGGTTCCAATTTGGAATTCAATTTCAAATCTCATGATAATGTGGAAGAGCTTGATGTAGAAACCAAGGAAATGCAGTTTCTCTATCACGATGGCAACGAGATTGTTTTTATGGATCCTCGTAGCTATGAGCAGTTAACCGTACCAAAGCATGTTTTAGGCGACAAGTCGCTAATGCTGACCTCTGAAATTAAAGTTTATCTCACTGTTTTTGAAGAGCAAGTTATTGGTGTCGTTTTACCCCCTAAAGTCAGAATGAAAGTGGCCGAATCTCATGATGCCATTGCCGGAGATCGTCAAACCGCTGGCAAAAAACCAGTTGTCATGGAAAGTGGCCTAGTAGTGCAAGCTCCTTTGTTTATTAAGACTGGCGACACTTTGCTAGTTGATACAGAGACTGCTGCTTATGTTTCTAGAGTGAATGATTAATTTGCCTTAGTAAAGATTTTGATTTTTGATATAATATATTTTCGTTTAACAACGGGTCCGTAGCTCAGTCGGTAGAGCAGAAGCCTTTTAAGCTTTGTGTCGTGGGTTCGAGTCCCACCGGACTCACATATTTTTGTAAATTTAGCGAAGCTAAGTTGACAAAAATATTTAAGCTAAAGTGGGACGTCACGTGCCCGATCAAGCGAAATTCCCTAGATAGCATAGACTTGAGCCTGACGAGGGTAAGTCCCACCGGACTCACACTAATCCCAAAATGAGCGAAAATCTTTATCCAAACATCACTAAATCATTTGAGACAACAATTCTCCAAAAAATTGGGGATTACCCCTATCCAATTAGTCCTTTTGCTGGTGTAGTTAAGCCAATTAAACCAGAATTAATAAGCGAAGTTATCCAAGCAGCTTCTAAGGAAAAAATTTTTACTAAAGCAGACCTCATTATTACTTTTGAATCTGCTGGGGCTCAATTAGCAGTAATGTTAGGACATGCTTTAAACTTACCATATTTAATAGCGCGTAAAAAAAGATTTAACTTGCCAAATGAAATTTCTTTTAATGTTGCCACGAATTTTGATGAAAAGAATTTCTATATTTATGGTGATGTAATTAATAAAAAAATACTGATTGTTGATGATGTGGTTGCAAGTGGAAATACTGTTAGAAACGCCATTTTAGCCCTGAGAAATTCTGGAGCTGAAGTTTTAGCTCTGTTTGCAGTTGCAGCTAAAACAAATTTTGTTGGCAAAAGATATCAAGATGTTTTGGCTGAAATTGCTGTTCCTTTGATTTCAATCGTTCAAATTAAAGTGGTTGATGATAAAGTAATTGTGTTTTAAAGTTTGTAAAATAACAAATCTATGTCTAAGACTAATCCTATTCGTTTTATTTATTTCGATGTTGGCGGAGTGCTTCTTGAGTTTGAGCATGTTCGTACCGAAATCCCTAGAAATTTTGGTCTTGATAAAGAAAAATATGATCGTTTTATGACTAAAGTCGCCCATGAGCGAAGCGTTGGCAAATTAAACGGCCAAGAACTTGAAGTTCTTTTTACCAGGGAATTCGGCAAAGTGTTTCCTCAAGGATATTGGACTACTGGACAAGCAGTCGAACTCTTCTTTCCTATAAAAGCCATGCATGATTTTGTTGTTGAGCTAGCTAAGCACTACCGTCTTGGCTTGTTAACCAATGTCAGTCGTGAAATTTATGAACGTGCGCAAAATGACTTTGCCAAGCAACTTTATCCGCCAGTGAATTTTGAAATAAAAATTACTTCTTTTGAAGAGGGTGTGGCCAAACCAGATCTAGAAATCTATCATCGCGCTATTGCTCGCACCGGTATTTCTGCAGGAGAAATACTTTTCATCGATGATTTGCCAGAAAATATTGCTGCTGCCAAGCAAGCAGGCATGCAAGGAATAGTGTTCGAGACCAAAAGTCCAACAAAAACTATAGAAAACTTGCGCGCCCTGCTTTCAGCATAAGTTTGCACTTCCCTATTTTTCAAGCTATAATTTTCTTTATGCCCACAGATACGCGCCTACTTTATATTCTCTCCGAATTGGCTTATATTGCCAAACTAATTCCAGCCAAAAAAGCTCATGATTTTGTGCTTTCCGATTTTCGTCAAATTAATGGTGAATTTTTGGATGAAAACGTTTTATTAGAAAAGAATTTAGCCAAATTGTTTTCTAAATTAGAAGCTGGTAGTTATAAATTAATTTTACCTGACTTTCTTTTTACTAGTACCATAGTTAACCTCGAGATGGAGAGCGAAGAGGCTGTAAAAGAACATCTTAAAAGCAAACTCTTGCCTGATCTAGGCATAAATGATCAAGACTACTACTTAGACACAACGGTTCTTAGCAACTATAAAGGTTCTTTTAAAGTGCAACTAACTGCTTTGGAAAAATCAGTGGTTGCTCCTCTAGCCAAGCTTTTGCGAGATAACTCAGAGCTTAAAATTGAAGCGATTGCTCCTTTAAGCTGGACGAGTAAATCCATCATTAGCCTTGAGCCATCAGTTGCTATTTTGCAAATGGGCAATCACCTCTTTTTGGCAGAGCACTACATCGGTGTTGACCAATGCTACTCTGTTGAAGTGGCTGAGGCAGCCAACTTTACTGACACAGTGCAAACGCTTAAAGGAGCTGAACCAAGCTTGCAGACAGTTTATTTGTTAACCAATAGTTTGGTCGATGACGCCCTCAAAGAGAAACTCAAAGAAACTTTGCCTGTCCAGCAATTAGCAGATTTGGCTAGTGAAAACGAAAAAATGCCTTCCTATGTCAGACAAATCATTGAGGCTAGTGCCAAGACTTTTTCAATCAAAGAATTTTTATTACCTCAATTCGTTTTGGATAAGGATTATGAAGTCAAAGCTGACGAGGTCAAAAAAGAAGACTCTGATAATGAAATGGACAACTTGGTTAAACCAGCAGTAGTTGGCGAAGCTGTTTTGCCTAGTCCCATTACCATTCCAGCTGCTAGTCAAACTGAGGTAGTAGTCGAAAGTTTGGATGAGGAAGATGAGGAAGAAGATTCCAATCCAAGTGAGCCAGAGAAAACAGCTAAAGTCGAATTGAGCAAAGAAGTGGAAGTAGAAGTGGAAAAAACTGCTGATTCGATCAAAAAATCAGTGGAAACAGAAACCAAAGTAGCTATTGAGCTGCCAATCAAGGAAAGCATTGAGGAAAAAACTCAAACCAGAGCTGAAGACAAAGAAGTGGATTTCAGCCAATTTGCTAATTTAGCCATTGATCCATCAGTTTTTGATAAGTCAAACAAAACAGAAAAGGGAGAAAATAAAATGAACGATCTTCCGGAAAAGAAATTAATTAAAAATCAAAATGACGGTTCTTCCGTTGCAAAAATGATCTTTATTGGCTTCTTGAGTTTTGTGGTCACCATTGCTTTGGGGGTTGGGATTGGTTTGGCCTATTTGCAATGGACCAATCATCAAGAAAACACCAAGCCAGTAGTGGAAGTTGAGCCCAGTCCAAGCCCAACTGCTGAAGTAACCGCTACTCCCGAGCCTTTACCTGAAATTAATAAAGCTGATTACAAGATTTTAGTGGTTAACGCCACTACTAAGGCTGGTTATGCCTCAACTGTAGCCAATAAAGTCAAGGACGCCGAATTTACCAGTGTGACCCCCAAGAATGCCAAGGGCATTTATGAGACTGGTGATTATCTTTTGGTTAAGGAAGATACTCCAGCCAATCAAGCCTTATTGAAAGAATTAGAAACAGCCACTGGCCTGACTCTTTCTCTGGGAACAGAGATTACCAAAGAAGTGAGCGACGACACTTACAACGCTGTTCTAGTGCTAGGACAATAAGCTATTGCCAAAGAAGAAAAACTATTTATACTAAGCAACTGTTATGTCAGATACTATTACAATCACTCAATCTGGTTTTGAGGAGTTACAACAAGAATTACTCGAACTAAAAACCGTGGCGATGCCCAAGGTGATCGATCGTATTGCCAATGCTCGTGAGCAGGGCGACCTTTCTGAAAACGCTGATTACCATTCTGCTCGCGATGAGCGCGACATTTTACAAGCTCGCATCAACGAAATTGAAGAGATTTTAGCCAAGGTCGAGGTTAAAGTAACTGCTGCGACCAAGGCAGGCATCATTTCTCTTGGTTCTCTAGTGACTTTAGAACTGATTGGCAAAAATAAAAAAGTGACTTACCAAATGAGTGGTGAATATGAGTCCAATCCAGCTGAAGGTAAAATTTCCATTGAATCTCCTGTTGGCAAATCCTTACTCGGCAAGAGCAAGGGTGATAAGGTGGAGGTAACGACTCCGGCGGGCAAGATTGTTTACAAGGTTTTAGAAATTAAATAAAACTCAAAGAAATCAAGCAAAAACCCGCGCCCCAAAGCGTGGGTTTTTTATTAAGTCTTGGTCGAGTATAATCAAAGGCGAATCATGCAAAATCAAACACTGCAAAGCAAACATTGGTTGGACAAAGTTGTGGAAGGCATTGGTAAATGGCAAGCTAAGCACGATGTTAAGCAATTGCACGTTGATGATATGAAAACTCCTTCAGGGAGAGTCCACACAGGAGCTTTGCGAGGTGTTTTACTGCATGATTTAGTGGCGCAAGTTTTGCGTCAACAGGGTTTTGATCCTAAAAATACTTATGTTTTCAACGATATGGACCCAATGGATGGTTTACCAGCCTATTTAGATGAATCAGTTTTTGCAGAGCACATGGGTAAACCCCTCTATCGTATTCCCAAACCAGATCTTGAAAAATGTGGCATTGATTTGAGTCAAGCTTCAGAGAGTGAGCTTGAGGATTTGCGTCAGGCCAAGAATTTTGCCGAAATTTACGCTTTTGATTTTATTCATGCCTTTCGTTCTCTAGGTTGTAGCCAAGAAATTGTTTGGAGTCATGAACTTTATGAGTCCGGAGCAATGGACAGGCAGATCCGCTTGGCTCTAGATAGCGTGGCACAAATGAGAGAAATTTATCAGGACGTGGCAAAATACACTTTGCCTGAGAATTGGTATCCATTCCAAGTGATTTGTCCTGCTTGCGGTAAATTAGGCACCACTCTAGTGACTGACTGGGACAGTCAAGAGGTTACTTTTGAATGTCAGCCAAATAAAGTGACTTGGGCCAAAGGCTGCGGTCACACTGGCAAAATTAGTCCTTTTGGTGGTACTGGCAAACTATTATGGAAAGTTGACTGGCCAGCTCATTGGGCGACTATGGGAGTCAATGTTGAGGGTGCTGGCAAAGATCATTCCAGTGCTGGTGGTTCTCGAGATATGGCTAATGCTCAGTGTGAGCAGGTTTTTAAAATTACTGTGCCTTTTAACATTCCTTACGAATGGATCTTAATTCGAGGAGCCAAGATGAGTTCGAGTAAAGGTGTGGGCACTAGTGCTCGCGAATTTACCAAGCTCTTCCCTCCCACAGTTGGTAGATTTTTATTTGCCAGCCGCAATTATGAACAAGTTATTGATTTTGATCCGCAAACCATGGCCATTCCAGATCTTTTTGATGAATATGACCAAGGAGCCAGAATTGCTTGGCAAGTTGAAGCTGGTGACCAACGTTTAGCCAGAGCTTTTGAACTTTCACAAATTGGTCAAGCTCAAACCGAGTCTTTCTTGCCTAGATTTAGAGATGTGGCTTTATGGATGCAATACCCAGACAAAGATTTGGAGGAAGAATTTGCCAAAGTGAAAGGCAGCGAGCTAAATGAAGTAGAAAAATCTCTCTTAAAAGAGCGTGTTTCTTACGCGCAAATTTGGCTAGATAATTATGCTCCTAGCGAATATCAATTGCGACCTAAGGCTGATTTTCCAGAAGAAGCCAAAAACTTAAGTGTAGAGCAAAAGACTTTTTTACTTGAGTTAAAAGATTTATTGCTTAGTCAGCAAGCTTTGGAACCAGCCGATTTACAACAAGCCATTTTTGATCTTTCTAAAAATAGCCTAGGTCCAAGAAAAGCTTTTGAAAGCATTTATTTAATGTTACTTGGCAAAAAAGCTGGGCCTCGCGCTGCTTGGTTGCTTCGTTCCACAGATCAAGAATTGTTAGAAAAGAGATTTGAGGAGGTAGGCAAATTATGAGTTTTCCAGATCGTCAAGCTAGCCTAAATTTATTGCAGAAGTACATTAAAAATGAAGCCCTGTTGCATCATTGTCATATGGTGGCGCAAGCGATGGAGGCTTATGCTCAAGAACTTGGTGAAGATGTAGAGCTTTGGTATGCCACCGGTCTGCTTCATGATTTGGATTGGGAAAAATACCCCGACGAACACCCGATGAAAGCCGTAGCTGAATTTTTTGGTGAGTATCCAGCTGAAATGAAGCAAGCGATTTTAGCTCACGCTCCAGGGAGAACTGGAGCTAAGGCAGAGAGCTTGCTAGATAAGTATCTTTTTGCTTGCGATGAATTAAGTGGTTTAATGCATGCGGTGTCACTGATGCGTCCTAATGGCTTTGCTGACATGCAAGCTAAATCAGTCAAGAAAAAAATTAAAGACAAATCTTTTGCAGCTAATGTAAGTCGTGAAGACATTGCCCTTGGCTTCACTTTAATTGGCAAGACGCCAGAAGAACACATTGAATTTTTAATCAAAGTTTTTGCCAAAGAGCAAAAATAAAGGAGTTCATTTATGCTAGACATTAATTTTATTCGCCAAAACAAAGAATTGGTGGAGACTGCTTGTTTAAACAAAAATTTAAACGCTACTATTGTTTCTGAATTACTTCTTGTTGATGAAGAGCGTCGAACCTTGCAGAAAAAAATGGATACTTTGCGTAGCGAAGCTAATGCTAACGCGCAGGCAATCAAGCAAATGGTGGCTCAGGGTGGCAAACCTAGTGCAGAATTGGTAGAAAAAGGTAAGCAGATTAAAACAGAGCTCAAGGATTTGGAACCCCAAGAAAAGGAAGTGAACGAAAAGTTTTCAGAACTGATGAGCCAGGTGCCTAATGTTCCAGCCACTGATGTGCCAGTTGGTAAAGATGAATCTAGTAATCAAGTCGTTCGTCAGGAAGGCAAGGTTCGCGATTTTGACTTTACCCCTCAAACTCATGAAGAAATCATGAAAAAACTAGATTGGTTGGACACCAATCGTGCCACCAAAATAGCTGGTTTTAGAGGTTATTTCCTCAAGAACGATGCTCTGCTTCTCGAACAAGCTCTCCTCCTTTATGCACTCTCAATTATGAAAAAACATGGTTTTACACCCATGTCGGCTCCGGTTTTGGTTAATCGCGAAGCCATGTATGGAACTGGCTATTTCCCATGGGGAGCTGAGGATCATTATTACACTCAAGATGGTCAAATTTTGGCTGGTACAGCCGAAGTTGCTCTCACCTCATATTATGGCGGTGAAACTTTAAGAGAAAAAGATTTGCCGATCAAAATTTGTGGCATTTCTCCTTGTTTCCGTCGCGAAGTTGGTTCTTATGGTAAAGATACCAAGGGAATTATTAGAGTTCACCAGTTCAATAAAGTTGAACAGGTGGTTTTGACTGTGGCTGATGAGGATGAGACTAGAGCTTGGCATGAAAAAATGCTGGGCATTTCGGAAGAATTGCTAAGCAGTTTGAATTTGCCTTATCAGGTTTTATTGATGTGCACTGGCGACATGGGTGCTGGTCAGCGCAAAAAATACGACATTGAAACTTGGTTTCCAGGTCAAGGAAAATATCGTGAGACTCATAGCGCTAGTTATTTTAATGATTTCCAAGCTCGTCGCCTTAACATGCGTTATCAGGCCAAAGATGGTAGCACTAAATTTGTTTACACTCTCAATAACACCGTGGCTGCCTCTCCACGTTTACTAGCAGCAGTGATTGAGAATTATCAGCAAGCTGATGGAAGCGTTGCAATTCCTGAAGTTTTGCGCCCATTTATGATCTAAGTCATAAATGTTATAAGTAGGACTCTATGTTTAAATTTCTAAAAAGCTTCTTTGATGAAGAAGCTAAAAAACTGAAAAGTTACCAAGCGATTGTTGAGCAAATCAACGCTTTAGAGCCGAGCATGCAGGAACTGAGCGACTCAGAGTTGGCTGCTCAAACTGATAAATTTAAAACCATTATCGCAAATTCTTTGGCGCAAGTAGCTCCAGATAATCTTCAAGAGAAAGAACAAGCGATTTTGGCCGAGCTTTTGCCAGAAGCTTATGCCACGGTGCGTGAAGCTTCCCGTCGTATCCTTGGCATGCGCCATTTTGATGTCCAACTTTTAGCTGGTGTAGCCCTACATTACAGCAACATCACTGAGCAGAAAACTGGTGAAGGTAAGACTTTGACGGTGACTGCTCCNNTGTCAGAAATTGGTTTGGGCTGGATGGGCCCACTCTATCACTTTTTAGGTTTGCGGGCCGCTGTGATTGTTCATGATCACGCTAGACTTTATAACCCAGAAATTGATAGTGCGGAGCGTGGCGATGAGCGCCTTGAACATTTTGAGGAAATTTCTCGTCAGGACGCTTATTTAGCTGATATTACTTATGGTACCAATAATGAATTCGGCTTCGACTATTTGCGCGATAACATGGTGCAAAATCTAGAACAAATGGTGCAGCGCCAAGACACAGCTCATTATTTTGCTATTGTTGACGAAGCTGACTCAATTTTGATTGATGAGGCTCGTACACCTTTGATTATTTCTGCTCCAGATAGCGAACCAACTGACAAATATTTTGAGTACGCCAAGATGGTCCGCTCTTTAGTGGTAGATCAAGATTTTAAGCTAGATGAAAAATCTAAAACTGCCACTTTAACTGATCTAGGCGTTAAACGCATTGAATCAAAATTGGGAGTTAAGAATCTCTACGAAGAGAGTTTCGACGTCATTCATCATGTTGAATCAGCCCTCAAAGCTTCTACTCTCTATCGTCGTGACAAAGAATACATTGTCAAAGACAATCAAGTGGTTATTGTTGACGAACACACCGGTCGTTTAATGTTTGGTCGTCGTTACAGTGATGGTTTGCACCAAGCAATTGAGGCTAAAGAAGGAGTGCCGATTCAGCAAGAATCTCGTACATTGGCCACTGTTTCTTTGCAAAATTATTTTCGCATGTACCAAAAACTTTCTGGTTTGACTGGTACGGCCATTACTGAGGCAGAAGAATTTAATCAGATTTATCACGTTGATGTTTTGGCGATTCCTACTAATACCGCTTTGGTCAGAGAAGATTTGCCAGATCAGGTTTATAAAAACACTGCGGCTAAATATTCTGCAATTGTCAGAGCAGTCGAAGCCATTCACCAAGTTGGTCGACCAGTTTTGATTGGTACGCGTTCAATTGAACATAACCAAATTGTGGCTAATTTTCTCAAACGTAAGAATATTCCTCACCAATTGCTAAATGCAAAAAATCACGAAAAAGAGGCTTTCATTATTGCTGATGCTGGTCGTAAAGGAGCCATTACCGTGGCTACCAATATTGCTGGTCGTGGTGTGGATATTGTGCTTGGTGGAGCCAAGCCAGAGTTGAAGGATTTCTTGAAAACTGAAAGAACTAAGAAAAAAACAGCTTTACCAAAAAAATATGAGAAGTTGGGTTTGCCAAGCTCCATTAATCCAGCCAACTATAACTTAGATGCTTACATGCAAGCTTTGGAAAAATGGCAACAAGATCACGACGAGGTGGTGGCCTTGGGTGGTCTAGCGATTGTGGCTACTGAGCGTCACGAATCTCGTCGCATCGACAATCAGTTGCGTGGTCGTGCTGGTCGTCAGGGAGATCCAGGATCTTCGCAGTTTTTTGTGGCACTTGATGATGAAATCATGCGTATTTTTGGTGGCGAGCAAATTGCCAAAGTCATGGACTTTTTGAAGATTGATGAAGATCAAGCTATCGAAAATAGCATGGTGAGTAAGGCAATCGAATCAGCTCAGGTCAAAGTTGAAACATTCTTCTTTGATCAGCGTAAACGCTTGGTGGAATTTGACGATGTCATGAATAAGCATCGTGAGATCATTTATAAGCGCCGTCGTCGTCTTTTGGAGGCAGCAACAGTTAAGATTAAGCCTAGCGAATTATCTGATGATCGCTTGGCTACTTTGATTGAAACTGATGACTCAGAGCAAGCTAAGCTCAAAGATCAGGTGATGGATTACCTTAGCAACGAAATCACCTCTCTTGTTTCTTTGCGAGCTCCAGAGAATTTCACTGATGAAGAATTTCAGGCAATTGTTAAAGAATTCGCTCGAATCATTCCTTTCGATGAAGCTTCTCAAAAGCGCCTGAGCGAAAAAATTGCCAAACTAAATAATACTGAAGAAATTAGCAGTGAGTTGTTGGAAGTGGTGAGTAGAACCTATGAAGCTCGAGAAAAAACTTTGGGCGAGGGAGTGATGCGTGAACTAGAGAAATTCGTGGTCCTCTCCACCATTGATGAAAAATGGATGGATCATCTTGATGGTATTGAAGATCTGCGTGAAGGCATCTGGTTGCGCGGTGACAAAAACACTGTTTTAGCTGAATATAAAAAAGAAGCCTTCAATATGTTTGAGGGCTTGATTGCTAGTGTGGAAAGTACTATTGCTTCTAGAATTTTCCGCGTCCAACCCTTGATGCAACGCCCCACTATGCCAGAAAAAATTAATTTGCAAGCTCCTTCTGAAGCAACTCCAAGCTTGGGTCAGGCAGTGCAAGTGGAACGCAGGCAGGAGCAAGCTTCTAATGCTGGTGCCAGTTCTGGTAGAAAAGGTAATGCTGGAGATTTGGCAGCAGCCCTTGGCAAAATGGGTGGATCTAGTAGTCCAAATATGGACAAAACAACTACAGGTAGTGGTACTACTGGTAGCGTAGACAACAAATACGTTAAGGTGGGTCGCAACGATCTCTGTCCTTGTGGCTCGGGACTGAAATATAAGAAGTGTGGATTGGTGGGAGCGAAGGAGCATATAGAGTAAGAAACCTTAATTATGAAAAACGCCTTTATTCTTCATGGCACCAATGGTTTCCCTACAGAGAATTGGTTTGATTGGTTAAAGCAAGAATTAGAGAAAAAATCTTGGCAAGTTTTTGTACCCCAATTGCCAGATTGCGATCGCCCAAATATCAAAACTTACAATGAATTTCTACTAAAAGAAAAACATTATCAATTTAATGAAGAAAGTATTTTGATTGGCCACTCTTCTGGAGCAGTAGCAATTTTTGGTTTACTGCAGGTTCTGCCAGACTCAGTTAAAGTAGATACCTGTTATTTAGTTGGTGCTTTTAAAGATAATTTAAATTGGGATTCTTTAAGCGGTTTATTTGAAGAGCCTTTTGATTTTTCCAAAATAAAAAATAAAGCCAAGCGTTTTGTTTTTATTCATTCGGATAATGATCCTTATTGTCCACTAGAACATGCGGAATATTTAGCGAAAGAATTAGATGGCGAGTTAGTAATTAAAGAAGGCCAAAAGCATTTTAGTGTTGGCACTTTTGGTGAAGAATATAGAAAATTTCCATTTTTACTTGAATTAATTGAGAAAGGTCAGCATGCAACTAAAAAATAAATCAGTAGTAATCACCGGTGGTTCTGATGGACTTGGATTTTCTTTAGCAAAATCATTACTGGCCAAGGGCGCCATAGTCAATATAATTGCTAGAGATAAAAATAAACTTGATCTGGTAGTTAAACAATTGGGTTCAAATGCTGTGGGTTTCTCTGCAGATGTAAGTAATTGGCAGGAAATTGAGCAGGTTTCTAGAAAAATTGAATCTGTTGATGTATTAATTAACAATGCTGGAGTTTGGATTGAGGGATCTCTTCTTGATTGCGAAATTGATAAAATTGACCAAGCTATCGACATTAATTTAAAAGGTGTAATCTACACCACTAAAGCTTTCCTTCCAAAGTTACAAAAAGAAACAGAATCTCACGTTTTAAATGTAGTTTCAACTTCTGGTCTAAAAGGTAGAGATGGTCAAAGCGTTTATTGTGCCAGTAAGTTTGGTGTTTCAGGTTTTACAGAATCCTTAAAAGTTGACTTGGAAAAAACCAATGTCAAAGTAACTGGTTTTTATCCAGGTGGCATGCACACTCATTTATTTGATAAAGCTGGCAATCCAAAATCTAATCAAGATTGGATGAGTACTGATAAAGTGGCGGATATTATTACTTTTATGCTAGAACAAGATATTAGCATGGTAATGGATCAAGTGGTGCTTAATAAGCGTATGACCACAACCTCTAACTAAATATGCCAGAGCTCCCAGAAGTAGAGTCTATTCGTCGCAAACTCAATCAAATTTTACCTAATCGTCAAATTAAAAGTATCGAGGTGCGTCGCGACAAAAGCTTTTTAGCCTTCCCCACTACTTCTGAAGAAATTCTAAACAATACTGTTATAGAAGTTAAGCGCAGAGCCAAAATTTTACAAATTGTTTTGAGTGGTCAGAGGGATCTTTTGGTTCATCTCAAAATGACTGGCCAATTGATCTTTGTTGATCAGGATGGTCAAAGAGCTGGTGGTGGTCATCCATCGGCTGATTGGGTCAATGAATTGCCTGGCAAACACACTAGAGTGATTTTTGATTTTCATGATGGCTCGCGACTCTTTTTTAACGACATGCGTGTCTTTGGTTGGATTCGCTCGCCCCTCAAAACCGAAGTTGACCAAGAATTCGTTAATTATGGCCCAGATATTGATGATCCAAATTTAACTGTTGATTACCTTCTAAGTGCTGCCAAAAGGCGCCAAATCCCCATCAAGCAATTTATCATGGATAATGCGGTTATTTGTGGTGTGGGCAATATTTATGCCAGTGAGTCTTTGTTCGCAACTGGTATTAATCCAACAAAATCCGCCAAATNNATGGATAATCCTGTTATTTGTGGCGTAGGTAATATTTATGCCAGCGAATCTTTGTTTGCAACTGGCATCAATCCAACAAAATCGGCCAAAGAAATTAGCAAAAAAGAAATGACAGTTTTACTCAAAGCAATGCAAAAAATCATTGCTCGCTCCACGCAGCTAGGCGGAACAACTTTTGATGGTAAATATGTAGGAGTTGATGGCTTTGCTGGTGGTTTTCAAAAAGAATTGAAAGTTTATGGTCGAGATGGTCAGGCTTGTTTAAATTGCGGTCAGGTAATTAACAAAATCAAACAAGGTGGTAGGGGGACTTTCTTTTGCCCAAGCTGTCAAAAACATTAATGATGGTGTTTATTGGCAACATGATCCTTACCTTCCACAAATAGTGCAGCTAAAAAGGTGCTAATCGGCACGGCCAAAATCAGGCCGATACTGCCAACTAAAGTTCTCACAATTTCATCGGCTATAATTTCATGATTAATTAGCTCAGTAAAAGGCTTGGCGGCGTCATTAAATAGTAGAAGTAAAGGTAAAGATGCTCCAGCGTAAACCAAAACTAAAGTGTTAACCATGGAAGAAATGTGGTCGTGACCAACTTGCATCGCTCTTTGAAAAATTTCTGTAGCTCTAAGTTCTTGGTTAGCTCCTTTGAGTTGCTCGACAATTGAGGCTTGAGAAACTGTGACGTCATCCAAGACTCCTAGGACACCAATAATAATTCCAGCCAAAAGCAAACCCTGCATATTAATTAAATCTGGATACATGGCTTGTAGGAAACCAGCTTCTTCAGAGGCTAAACCACTGAGTTTGGCCAAGCTAATAAAGAAATTAGCCAATAAGCCAGTGGTTATGAGGGCCAGAATAGTGCTGATGACAGCAATGGTGGTTTTGCGATTGATGCCGTGAGAAGGATAGAAAGTTGCAGGAATAATAATTAATGAACCAAGAATGGCGATTAGAATTGGGTTTTCTCCGCCAGCAATTTTGGGAAGAATAAAATAAATGATAACCACAAAAGAAACAGCCATTCCCAGCAAAGAGCCGATGCCTCGCCATTTGGAAATGATTAAAACCAAAGCAATAAAAATAATAAAAAGTATTAGTAAAGCATCAGTGCGAATTTGGTCAGCAATGAGAAAAGTTTCAGCATCAGCCTGATAAATCATAAGCTTATCACCAACTTGATATTCTAGTCGCGGATCGAGATTTTGAGCTACAACTTTTTGACCTATTTTTTCACCTTTGCTGGTAACAACCAATTCTAGTTTTTGCCACATTTGGCCCATTTCTTTTTCGCCAGTAATTTTTTGCTCCAAGATTTCAGTGACAACAGCTTGGTAGTTTTGATTGACAGGAACTTCTTGAGCAAAGGCCTTGTTGCTGGATGACTGCAATGAAAATAGAAATAAAAAGACGGCTAAGACAATTTTTTTCATAAACTCAATCTTTTTTTCTTGTTTAAAACTAATTTAGCTTTGTTGATAATTTCTAAATAATTAAAGTGATATTTTTTTAATAAATCTTGATTATTAGCTGACTCGCCAAAGGTATTGTTCATGCCAATGCTTTCCAAAGCAACAGGCTCTTTAATTTCTTGACCCATAGCTTGAGCGAGACTTTGTGCCACCAAACTAGTTAGGCCAGAGTTAATGTCATGTTCGGCTGCTACGATGACGGCATTAGTTTTTTGACTACTTTTAATAATGGCTTGGCGATCTAAAGGTTTAATGGTATGAAAATTAAGTACTTCCACTGACATGCCAATTTTTTCCAATTCCAAAGCAGCTTTAAGGGCTTCTTGAACCATCAAGCCAGTGGCAAAGATGCTCAGATCTTGACCTTTTTTGAGGACTTGAGCTTGGCCAATTTCTATTTTTGGCAAAGCGCCAAACTTACTTAATGGTTCTAAATCAACTCTACCTAGTCTTAGATAGCAGGGTCCAACAATTTGACTAGCCAAAAGAGTGAGTCCTAAAGCCTGATCGGCGTCAGCTGGAACAAGCACAGTCATTTTGGGTAAAGAAGACATGATGGCCAAGTCTTCAAAAGCTTGATGGGTGGCTCCGTCACCGCCATTGCCAAAACCAGCATAACCCCCGACTACTTTGATGTTAAGGCCACTGTAAGTTGCCACTCTGAGTTGATCTAAATTGCGGCCGGGATTGAAAACAGCAAAACTAGCAATGAAGGGGATTTTTTCAGACAAAGCTAAGCCAGCCCCAACACTCATCATATTTTGTTCGGCTACTCCACACTCAATATATCTAGAAGGAAAGTTTTTTTTGAATTCGCTCAAGCGTAAAGAATCACTCAAATCGGCGCACAGAGCCACAACCTGTGGATTATCTTTGCCGAGTTGGAGCATGGCCTCACCAAAACCATCTCTAGTGGCTTTAAGCTTAATTTCAGACAAGGTTTTTTTCCTTAATTGCTAATTCCTTAATGGCTTGTTGATATTCACTTTCACTTGGTACTCGACCGTGCCAGCGATAATCTTTTTCCATAAATGACACTCCTTTACCTGGAATGCTGTGGGCTAAAATAATCGTGTTTTGTTTTTCTAATTTAGCTTGCTCGATTTTTTGAAAAATATTTTCGAAATCATGGGCGTCCATCTCTAAAACTTTAAAGCCAAAGCTCATCAGTTTTAACTTGAGATTGCCTAAGCTCATCACATCTTTGGTAACTCCAGAAATTTGAATTTGATTGTAATCGATGATGCCAATTAAGTTATTCAACTTATGATGAATAATAAATTGATAGGCCTCCCAAATTTGACCTTCTTGTTGTTCGCCATCACTCATTAGACAGAAAACTTTGTTTTTCTTTTGATCCATCTTGAGGGCAATTGCCATGCCAGCTGCTTGGGAAAGACCTTGACCGAGAGGGCCAGAGCTATTCTCCACTCCAGGTAAACGATGTTTTGGATTGAAAGTAAAATGAGGGTGGCCTTGTAAACGAGAATTGAGTTGGCGAAAAGTGAGCAATTCTTCTTTGGGAAAATATCCAACTTTAGCTAAAGTAGCGTATAAAACTGGACTGATGTGGCCATTGCTTAGAAATAAATAATCGCGTTTATCCCAAGTTGGTCTTTTTGGGTCGTAGCGCAATAATTTACCCACAAAAAGCGCAGCAAAGACGTCAGTCATTCCTAGTGAACCACCAGGATGGCCACTTTGAGCATGATAAATCATTTTCAAAATATCTTGGCGAATTTGCCAGGCAGCTTTGCTGACAGATTTATAATCGGCAGGCATAATTTTTCTAAGTCAAAAGCTCTTCAATTTTTTTGATTAGGCTTTCATTATAGTTGACTTTGTAAGGCAAAACTATTCTTTCTGGTTTGGCGCCATTGGGAATGACGATGACGATTTTTTCATTACCAAGGTTTGCCTTGAGTAAGGTGCCAAGTTTTTTGAGGGTGTCTGGGGTGGTTTTGCGGGGTACAAAAATTTCCTGATAATCATGATCTTTGGCAAATTCCACTTCTTCATCTTTGGGAATAATAATTTTTTCAGCAATCACTTTAAATTCTTCTTCTTCGTGCTGTACTTTGCCTCTTACCAAAACCACCTGATCCTGTTCTAACTGAAAACCTAATTCTTGGTAAGTGCGAGGGAAAATAATCAATTCAACTTTGCCAGTTTGGTCTTCAAGAGTGGCGAAAGCCATTTTTTGACCCTTTTTAGTCATGATTTCTTTGAAACGACTCAGTAAGCCACCAAAAAGAAAGACCTGATCTTGGCTAAATTCTGGATCAAGTTCGCCAATGCGCATGTTCGATCTTTTGCTGACCAAATTTAAGGCGTCGGCTAATGGGTGATCGGTTAGATAAAGACCCAGCAATTCTTTTTCAAAGGAAAGTAGCTCGGCTTCAGAATATTCTTTGATTTGAGGAAAGCTATCTTTAATTTCGGTGCTTTTCTCACTAACACTAGCAAACAAATGATCTTGGCCATCAATCTCTGATTGAAATTGACCGGCTGTTTGGCGAATAGATTCGAGATTTTCCAACATTGAAGCTCTAGTGGCAAAACGATCCATGGCTCCAACTTTAATTAGACATTCCAGAGTAGTTTTATTGACTTTGCGACTATCAGTGGCTTGGATAAAGTGAGTAAACGAAGAAAAAGCTTTTTCTGTCTGACGAGTTTCAATGATGTTTTCAATAGCTGCTTTACCGACGTGTTTAATGGCGGTCAAACCAAAGCGGATGGCCATATTTTCTTTAGACTGTTCGTCTGTTTCAATGGTGAAATCTTGTCCTGAAAGATTAATGTCTGGAGCCAAAATTTTAATTCCCATTTTGCGACAATTTTCAATGGCAACGGCAATTTTTTCATCACGATTCATGCCGTGAGAATTGGATTCAACACTCATTAGCGCAGTCATGTATTCAACTGGGTAGTTAGCTTTAAGCCAAGCAGTTTGATAAGCAATCATGGCGTAAGAAGCAGCATGAGCTTTGTTAAAGCCATAGTTGGCAAAAGCTTCAATAAAGCCCCAGATTTTTTCAGCAGTGGCTTTCTTATAGTCATTTTTAACCGACTCCTCGATGAAGCGTTTTTTGTTGGCGTCTAAGATTTTCTTTTTCTTTTTACCAATAGCGCGACGCAACATGTCTGCCTCACCCATGCTATAGCCAGCCATAAAGTGGACAATTTCCAAAATCTGCTCCTGGTAGACCATGATGCCGTAGGTTTCTTGTAAAAATGGCTTAAGTGATTCATGAGGATACTCAATAGTCTCTGGATTGTGCTTGCCTTCAATAAAGCGTGGAATCAGGTCCATTGGGCCTGGGCGGTAAAGAGCTACCATAGCAGTAATATCAGAGAAAGTGTTGGGTTTGAGGGATTTGGCGACTCTTCTCATGCCGGCAGATTCGAGCTGAAAGACGCCGGTAGTTTCGCCAGAAGATAAAAGATCAAAAGTTTTTTTGTCATCTAATGCAATTTGGTCGATGGCAATTTCTTCTTTTTTATATTTTTTAATTAATTTCAAAGTTTCCTGAATGATAGAAAGATTTCGAAGGCCCAAGAAATCAAATTTTAAAAGACCAACAGCATTGTCATCAATATTACAGTCCATCGAATACATATCTAACTGAGTAAGGGTTTTACCTGAGCGAGAATCTTTTTGAATGGGGGTGTAGTTGTCCAAGCTTTTGTCAGCGATAATGATGGCGCAAGCATGCATGCCTGAGTGGCGGATAGTTCCCTCAACTCTAGAGGCTAGATCCATGAGGCGTTTAAATTTTTCTTGTTTATAAAGACTGCCTAATTCTGGAATGGTTTCAATGGCTGATTTAATCGAAACTTTTTTGCCTGGTTCGTTGGGAATTAATTTGGCAATGCGATCGGGATCTTCATAAGGTAAACCCAAAACGCGGCCGATGTCTCTAATGGCTACTCTAGCTTCCATACGACCAAAAGTAATCACTGCGGCTACGTGATCTTCGCCGTATTTCTTGGCCACATAGTTAATCACTTCATCACGTTTAATATCAGCAAAATCAATATCAACGTCAGGCGGAGTTGGTCTTTCTGGATTCAAAAACCTTTCAAAAGGTAAGCCATGGTGCAAGGGGTCAAGAGTGGTAATGTTGAGTGAATAGGAGACAATTGAACCAGCTGCACTGCCTCTACCCGGACCAACGGCAATGCCTTGACCTTTGGCCCAGTTCACAAAGTCCTGGGTAATAAGAAAGTAAGCGGCATAACCCTTGTCATTAATAATGCCAATCTCATATTCCAATCTTTTTTCTACTTCAGGGGTGATTTCGCCATATTTCTTTTTGGCACCAGCAAAACTCAGCTTATGCAAATAACTTTCGTAAGTTTCTCCTTTTGGCAATTCATAGCTAGGGAAAATTAACTTGCCTGTTGGAATCTCTAAATTACAGCTATCGGCAATTTTGACTGTATTAGCAATCGCTTCTGGCAAATCAGCAAAAAGCTCCATCATCTCCTCAGTTGACTTGAGGTAAAAATCTGGCTTATCGATCATCTTCATGCGTTTCTCATCAGCAATTAGTTTGCGAGTTTGGACGCAAAGTAGTGCATCTTGCGCTTCTGCATCATCTTTTTCTAGATAATGAACGTCATTAGTAGCAACTAAGGGTAGATTTAGTTGTCTAGCGATTTTGATCAGTTTTTCTCTGAGAATTTGTTCTTTTTCAACGTGAGGGTGGCTTTGTAGTTCAATGTAGAAGCGATCTTTAAAAATTTTCTGATAACGCTTGATAATCTCAAGAGCTTGCTCGTCTTTGTCGTCCAAAAGCAAGCGGTTGGCCTGACTACTCATACAACCACTCAGCATGATAATGCCTTCGTTGTATTTTTCTAAGATCTCATCATCAATGCGTGGTTTGTAAGAAAATCCTTCGAAATTGGCAATAGTGACCATCTTCATTAGATTTTGATAACCAGTGTAGTTTTGAGCGAGAAGGGTGATATGGCTTTGGTCGCTGCCCATACGCAGTTGCTTGTCAAAGCGTGATTTTTTGGCTACATAAAGTTCTGCGCCAACAATTGCTTTAATACCCTCTTTTTTACATTCATTGTAAAAAGAAATGTTGCCGTGCATGTTGCCATGGTCAGTAATAGCCACGGCAGTTTGACCCAACTCTTTAACTTTTTTGACTAGATCAGCAACTTTACTCAGACCATCCAACATGGAATATTCACTGTGAACATGGAGATGGACAAAATCTTGTTTAGACATATAACCACAAGCTCAATTGACAATAAAAAACAATTGTTAACCTCTGGAAAAGTCTAACATTAAAGAAGGAATTTGTAAAACAACTTGTGAGTTATCTAGTCATTAAAACCAGATTTCCTCCAAGATTTGAAACATGAAAAGAATTAGTTATTTGACTAAGTTGTCGATTGAGCCAATCTAGGCCAAATTCTGGAGCATCAACTATTGACTTAACCAAGTCGGTTACATCAACAGGCTTATTTCCTTCTCTTTTTTTAAATCTTGATTCTAGTTGAGCAAAGACGCTCATATCTAAGGTTTCAGCAGTTTCTGCTTTTGACATATTTTTCCTAGGGCAAGCTTAATAAATTACCAAATTGTAATCCCGAGTTGACTACTTGTCAAATTTTTTAGTCGAGTTGAGAGCTGATTTTTTGTCTGACCAAATTAACATCAATCTTTTTACCTAGCTCTTTCATGACCTGACCGATCAAAAAGCCAATGACAGCTGTTTTGCCAGATTTATATTTTTCAACTGCGTCTTGGTTGGCCTCGAGAACTTGAGTGATGACTGCTTCTAACTCTTTGTCGTCAACGGTTTCACTGGCATTGGCAACTTTAAACTTCTCCAAAACAGCCTCAGCAGAATCAGAGAAAGTAAAGGCAATTTTCTTATTAAGTAGTGCATTAAATAATTTTTGATTGTCCAAGCCATTCTTTTGGCTTAGTTGTAAAACCTCTTCAAAGAAAAGAGATTTTTCTCGATTGAGAACCAAACTTTTAGCGCTCGACTCATTGAGTTCATATTCTTTCATCAGTCTTTGAGCTTTTTGGTCTGGGAGCTCTGGGAGAGTTTGGCGAATAGCTTCTATTTCTAACTCTGAAAATTCAATTGGTGGCAGATCTGGATCGGGGAAATATCTGTAGTCAGCGGCATTTTCTTTGGCTCTTTGGGAGAAAGTTTTGCCAGTTGCGGCGTTATAACCTCGGGTTTCTTGAGTGGGAATAGATCCGTTTTGTAGGATTTCTGTCTGACGAGTCACTTCATAATTAATAGCTGCTTCCAAGAATTTAAAAGAATTGATGTTTTTGCACTCAACTTTATAATTGGGCAATTCGGCTTTGCCTTCTTGACGCAAGGAGATATTGGCTTCAAGTCTCATCCCGCCTTTTTCCATGTCGCAGTCAGACACATCTAGATAGCGCATGATTTGGCGCAATTTTTGACCATATTCTTTGGCTTGATTGGCAGAAATAATGTCTGGTTCGGTGACCACTTCAACCAAAGGGACACTGCTACGATTAAAATCAACGAGAGTGGCTTTGTCTGGCTTACCATCACCATCGAGATCAATGTCTTGATGAGTTAGTTTGGCAGTATCTTCTTCCAAATGGATGCGAGTGATGCCTACTCTGCCCTCAGAGGTTTCAATGTAACCATCATAACAAAAAGGAATGTCGTATTGGCTAATTTGATAGCCTTTTGGCAGATCTGGGTAAAAGTAATTCTTGCGATCGAATTTAGAAAAGAGATTAATTTTGCAGTTGAGAGCCAAGCCAAGCTTAATTGTCCATTCAATGGCAGTTTTATTGGCTACTGGTAGACCACCAGGCATCCCTAGACAAACTGGGCAAGTGTGAATGTTTGGCTTGGCAGCGCCAAAAGGATCATTTTTACAAGAACAAAACATTTTGGAAGCGGTTTTTAGTTCAGCGTGAATTTCAAGTCCACAGACAAGTTTGTATGGCATTAGCGATTCCTCCATGAATTCCACTTAGTGTTTTTTTCAAAAGCATCGGCCACTTTAATAATGGAGCCTTCTTGCCACATGGGGGCGATAAAACTAGCTCCTAGATAAAGATTACTTTCATCGTCAC
>DITI01000048.1 GCA_002422765.1 Candidatus Pacebacteria bacterium UBA6188
TTATCTCCCACACCTCCAAACAAGGGGCCTGGTTGGGGCGACAGAAGCGTGCCAAGAGTTGAGATTCGGGCAATTTAAGTTGTAAACGATGAGAATTGACCACCAGTATTTTTCTTTCAAATTCTTGGGCTCTTAGCCAAAAACTTTCAGGAATGCTTCTAACTGGTTGGCCAATGCCTTCCACGTAGATGTTTTCTACATTTTCTCTATGTAAGTTGAGTAAAATTCCATCAGGCAAAGTGCCAAAGTAACCCTCGGTTGCAACTGCCACTTTTTGTTCTTTGGCAATGTCTTTGATAAGAGTGACTGTTTCTTTAATGCCATGACCAGAGGACCATTCCTCCAAGAATTGTTCGCGATCGGCTTGGCTTAGAGGGAGTTGGTCAACCATAAAATAAGCTTTATTCATGAAGATTAAGCTTGGCAAAATGATTAAAAATAAAGCTAAAGTTTGCAACAACTTATGTTTTTGTAAGTTTTGTAGGGAAATAGCTGCCGAGCAAATAAAAAACAAACTACTAGGCAGAATATAGCGGGGGTAAACAATTTTACCCAGCAGAATTAGAGGAGCCAAAAAGACTAAAGCTGATAAAAATAAAACAATCTGTTGCTTTCTAGTTTTGGCAAAGAGTGGTAAAGCCAAGAACAAAGTGACCGGACCTAAATACTGTAGGAGCTGAGTCCAAAAAAAAGTAGTGTTTCTAGAAATAATTGAGAAAATTTCTGGAGAAAAAATGACTGATTTTTCTTGTAAAAAATTGCCCCCAACCGCAAAAAGTTGACTAAAAAGTGGTACTATTCTCAAACTATAAAAAGCTAAGCCAGCCAAAAGCAAAGCCAAACTAATTCTGAAGCTTTTTTGCCAAATAAATTTAAATTTGAGTTTATTTTCCAAGAAAATACTTAGGTAAAAAACTGGCATAAAAAGTAAAGCTGGAGTTTTACTCAAAATAGCTAGGAAAAAAAATAAAGCAGCTCCTAAAATTGGCCAAAAGCCTTCACTTTTATTGATTTTTAAGACGAAAAAATAAGTCAAACTTAAATTTAATAATAACAAGGCATCAGTTAGAGCTAAGCGGTGGTAAAAAAAAGTAAAAGGACTGATGATGGCCAAAAACATGCCAAAGTAAGCAGCTTTCTTGAATTCTAATTTTCTTAAAATCAGAAAAATACTCGACACGGTTAAAGCACCCAATAAAACAGAAACAAGTCTAGCAGCATAGAGTTGGTCTGCAAAAATTTTTAGCAAAGGTGCTGTAAGCCACATTAGAAGAGGAGTTTTGCCATCATTCATGGGATAGAAAAGATAGCGGTTAAAATCATCAATTATTAGTTGTGACCAGCGAATGTAGATTGATTCATCAGCAAAAACTGGCAAAACATCTAGTTTAAATAAGTGGAGAGCAAAGTAAAACGCCAAAAGCAGTAAAAACAAAATTAGACCTTTATTTTTCACGTCTTCTATTAAATAGGAAAAGCAAGCTGCTAAGCAAGAGGTAGAAAGCTGGAATTATCCAGGTAATACTTTTTTGCCAAAACAATACCTTGCTTGTGTCTAGGTGAAAGCTCATCCAAGGCAAGTAATAGAGCCAAGGTAAATAACGCAATAGTGAAGATATGGAGAAAACTAATAAAAGGTTGCGCCACAGCTTATTTTTGACCAAAGGAATGAAAATTAGCGACCACAATAAATACCATGGTAAAAAATGTTTAGAGCGTTCAATGAGTAAAGGCAAAAATAAACTAAGGCTCATTAGATCGAAAATAGCTATTTTGGACCAAGAGCCGAGTCTTTCTTTTAAAATCAGGTAAAGTAAAAAAGGCAGTAAAACTACAGTAGCAAACTTAATCGAAATAGAGATGCCCATCAAAATGACAATCAAAAACAATTTAACTAGAGTTCCTTTTTTTAAACTACCGGCCAAATAAACAGCCAATAAAGCAGGAGCCAACATCCACAAATCATTGTGAGCGCTACTTAAGACTTCAATGAGCAATAAGGGATTGAAGAAAAATAAAGCTAGCTGGCGATAATTTACTTTGCTAAAGAATTTTTCCAGAATGAGCAAACTTAAAAGCAAAGATGAAAAAGAAAAAAGCTTAAAAACCACAAAGGTAGTCAAAAATTTACCAAATCCAGCTAAATAAGGCAATAAAGATAAGGCTGTCCAACCATAACCATAGGGAGCAACACTGTGAACATTATTCATAAAGCGTAGCATTGGTTCGTCGGGGAAATCTAGGGCTGTTTTGAGATGAGGGTTAGCGCCAAATTCAACAACCATTTTGGCGTTAAAAATATAATTAAAAAGATCATAAGAAAGAGCGTTGTAGGAGAAAATTAAAGGCAAGCTAATAATGATCAAAAATCGCCAAAAATTTTGACGCTTATCTAAATCTAATTTTGACCAATTGCGCAAAATCAAGAAATAATTGAGAAAGAGTGAAAGTACTAAAGCAAAAAAGAAAGCTGTGCGCAGGTTTTGTAAGGGTAGAATGTTGCGCCATAAAAAAGTTTGAAAATTGACAAACCAGTCTGCTTTTAAAAGAAATAGATTTGGATCAGCTAAAACAAAAGAAAAAACAGCAAAAAGCAAAAGTAAGACAAAATAACTTTTCAGTAGGTAGCTTTTCATTTCTTTGGATATTTATTGCTTAGGTCAGCAGCTTTAATGCGTAAAATATCAGCAAACATCAAAAATGAGTCTTTAAAAGGGCTGACTCGGTCTGTTTGAAAATGTTTCCAGAGGATTGGCACTTCTTTCAGCGTAAAGCCATATTTTTTGGCTAGATAGAGCAATTCAACATCAAAAGCTCCAGTAAAAGCATCTTGTCTTTCGTTCTCACCAGAATAAACATAAAGGCTGGGGAAAAGCTTGAGAGCTGCTCTTTCGGAAAAAAGCTTGAAACCGCATTGACTGTCTTGGGTGCCAGGAACAGCTAAAAGCTGAACAATTAAATTAAAACCTCGACCCATCAGATGTCGATAAAACGGTTCTTTTTCTCTTTTAGCACCAATAATCTCTCTAGAACCAAAAATGACTTCGTGATCGCCAGTGTATTTGAGTAATTTGCGAATTTCTCTCAGAGGAGTTGATTGGTCAAAGTCGGTAAACAATCTCCAAGAACCAGTGGCTTTAAGCATACCTGCTTTAACAGTGGGACCCTTGCCTTTATGCTGATTGAGGACAACTTTGATTCTCGGATCTTTTTGACTAAAGTCTTGTAGTTGTTTGGCTGTTTCATCACTACTGCCATCATCAGATAAAATTAATTCCCAAGAACGCTCATAGTCTTGTAAAAATTGATAAACCTCATCCAGTACGCCTCGGGCAATATTTTTACTTTCGTTGTAGGAAGGAAGGATAACTGATAAATACGGTTTTGTCATAGGCTTTTATTCATTATAGCTAGATAAGACGGTAATTTCTGGACCATTTTCGATTTGAAAAACCTCTTCAACCTGCTTGTTGGGAAAAACCACAATTTCGTAAATTAAAGAATCCAAAACATTTTTCTCTACTTTTTCTTCATTAATAATAAAAAGCTTCTCTGCCAGATGATGATCCTCTATTTTAACCGGTTCGTTTTCCTTGGTGCTTAGAAAATATCTATAATTCATGCCATACAGGTCTTTAGATTCAGAAAGCAAAACAATGTTGTATTTTTCATTGTTGTTTACTCTTTGATAAATTGCGGCGCTGGTTTTTTCTAAATCGCTCAATTTCCAGCCATTATCTTTCAGATGATATCTAGACCAATTGTTATTGATGTAAAAAATTAGAAATGGCACTAAAAACAAAAGCATTAGCCATTTATTTTTGAATTTAGCAAAAAACAGGCCATAAAAAATATAGACAAAAGGAAAAAGATAAGCGATGTAGTGCTCATAAACCTGATGTTGGTAGAGACTTACTCCAACGATGCCAGGCAAAAGAAAAGCCAGAAGAACTTTTTCTTCATCTGGAAGCTTGAATCTTTTTTTAACTAGATAAACTAAACTGGTGAGGAAAGCAATAAATAAGAACGGATGATTGAGTCTATGTACTCCAAAACTTGGCTCAAACATAATCTTGGATGCCTTGTCTTTTAGATCTAAAGTTAAGAACTTGTAGATAGCCGAAGTCTGATAGCGCTGGGCTTTCTTTTCCAAATTAAAACTCTTTTCTTTGGTAAAAATACTGGCAAAAGACTTGGCATTGAGAAAATCATGTTTGTAGTCAAATAGCATCAGAGGTGTGAGAGAAAGTAAAAAGATAGCAATGGATAGAATGACGTGCTTGATTAATTGTTTTTTGTCTTTCTTTTTTTCGAACAATTGAACCAATAAAATCAAAGCTGCCCCAGAAAAAGCCAGTAGAGTGACGTAATGCAATTGAATTAGAATGCTAAAACAAATGGCTACAGCTAACCAATATTTAGAGTCTTTTTTCCAAGCCTGATGGGTAAAGTAAAACATGAGTAAAGAGAAAAAAGGAGCTAGATTAGGATTCCAACTAAAACGAGCCAGATTGACAACTCCGGCTGAAAAAGTGAAAAAAATGGTGGCCAAATAAGCCGTTTTTATTTGAAAAATTTTTTTGGTGATTTGAAAAAACAAAAAAACTGCCAAGACTGAGACTGCTGCCACAGCGTAGACTGGACCCATAGGACTAGGATAAGACATGAAAAGAAATGGCAACATAAAATAATAATAAAATGGCCCCAAATACATGTTGCCAATACTGGTGACTGGCCCAATAAAAACAGGATCCAAGTCTTTGAAAATAGAGCTAACCACTAGAGAGTCTCTGCCTTGATCGCCCTGAAACATTAGGGAATCTTCTAAGTTGTAAAAGCGCAGGAAAACAGCACTAAGTAAAATCAGCAATAAAAAAAGCTGTTGAAATTTAAGATTTTTAAACCACTTTTGCATTTTGAGCGACAAGTTATTTCTTTTTCTTCCAGATAAAAGTGTTGTAGGCAAAAAAGTTCCAGAACATGCCTATTAAAATACCAATAATTGCCGAAATAACTCCAGTGTCGACGATGTAGTTGATAACAGGCACAGTAAAGACTGGCACTAAGCCAACAGTATGAGCAGTAATATAAGCAATCACGCTTTGAATCAGGATTGATCCAGCTGAAGATAAATTGAAGGTAATGAAGCTCAAAGGAATTTGAGCAGGAGTTAATTTACGATCTTTGAAAGTCCACAAGTTGCTCCAAATAAAATTGGAAACAATGGCTGTTTCAATAGACAAGAAATTAGCAATAACAAAAGTTTTTTCAGTGGCAAAAATCATTCTCCAAAGTTGTAGGGCAATTAATTGGACTAAGGCCCCAAAGGCTCCCACCATGGCGAATCTCACCACTCTCATTGCTAAAATTTCTTTAATTCTCACTCTCATAAGATATAACAGGGTATTTTTGATGTACTCTGGTCCAATTTTACTATTACCTAATACTCGATCTTTAAAATGAAAAGGCACTTCAGCGATTTTAAAATCCTTGCGCAAGGCTTTGTGTAAAAAGCCGATCTGGAAAGTGTAGCCAGAAAAACGTTCACTATGAAGCTCCTTTTCTATAGCTTCATAAACTTCTTTTTTGATGGCTCTAAAACCAGTAGTCCAATCTCTGATTGAAAAATCCAACATTAAAAAATTAATAAAAAGATTGCCAAAAATACTTAGAAATTTGCGATGAGTACCCCAATTTTTTGGAATAGATCCACCCTCGATGTATCTTGAACCCAAGACAAAATCATAGCCCTGATCGATTTTAGCTAAAAATTGAGGAATTTTTTGGGGATCGTGAGAAAGATCAGCATCAAATTCAAAAATTAAATCGGCATTTAATTTATTAAAAGCTTGATTCATGCCACTTAAGTAGGCTCCGCCCAATCCAGATTTCTTTTTGTTAACCAAAAGATGAAGGAAGCTAAACTTTTTTTGTAATTTTTGCACTACCGCAGTGGTGCCATCTGGAGAACTGTCATCAACCACCAAAACTTCTACCGACCAGTTTTTTTGACTTTTGATAATGAGTGATAAAGCTTCGACGGTATGAACAATATTATCTTTTTCATTATATGTAGGGATGATGACAATGGCTTTCTTCATTTCTTAGTTGGCAATCTTGCTTTCAACTTCTAAATCTTTTTCAACCATCAAGGTCACTAACTGTTCAAAATCAACTGTTGGTTTCCAACCCAATTCCTTTTGTGCTTTTTCTGGATTGCCAATTAGTAAGTCAACTTCAGCTGGACGATCATACTTTTTGTTGTGCTTGTAATATTTTTCGTAATCACCTAAGCCAGCGGCTTTACAAGCAATTTCCAAAAATTCTCGCACGCTGTGAGTTTCACCAGTAGCCACGACATAATCATCGGCCTTATCTTGTTGGAGCATCAGCCACATGGCCTCAACGTAGTCTTTAGCGTAACCCCAATCTCTTTTGGCATCCAAATTGCCAAGTTCAATAAAATCTTGTTTGCCAAGCTTAATGCGAGCAACAGCATTGCTAATTTTCCTAGTGACGAATTCCAAGCCACGACGCGGTGATTCATGGTTAAACAAAATGCCAGAAACGGCAAACATGTCATAAGATTCACGATAGTTGACAGTGATCCAGTGACCATAAACTTTAGCTACACCATAAGGAGAGCGAGGATAAAAAGGAGTGTTCTCATTTTGTGGGACTTCTCTAACTTTGCCAAACATTTCACTGGAGCTGGCCTGATAGAATTTGGCCTGAGGACATGCAAGGCGCATGGCTTCCAAAACTCTAGTAACGCCAATAGCTGTGAATTCACCGGTTAGAACTGGCTGTTCCCAAGAAGCTTTGACGAAAGATTGAGCAGCTAAATTATAAATTTCGTCTGGTTGGATGTCTTGTAAAGCAAAAGTGAGAGAGTGTTGATCGATCAAATCTCCAGAAATTAATTCCAAGTTTTCATGATGGATGATGTCTTTGATGCGATCAAAATTTTGTGTACTAGTGCGACGAGTCAAACCATAAACTTTATAACCCTTTTCTAATAAGAGTTCTGCCAAGTAAGAGCCATCTTGACCGGTAATGCCGGTGATAAAAGCTTTTTTCATATATTTTCTCTCCAGTAATTCAGGATTCTTTCTAGTGTAGTTAGTAGTTGCTGTTGTGGATGATAGCCAAGTTTAACAATCTTCTCATTGTCGCAAACAAGGTAAGGAAGGTCAACAGGGCGAATTTTTTGTGGATCAATTTCGATCTTGATTTCTTTTTTGGCGAGCGAAATCAGCAAGTCCAAAATTTTCTGCACAGTTATTCCTTGACCAGAGCCAATGTTGTAAATTTCTCCACTTTGACCTTTTTCCATTAATAAAATGTAGGCATTAACCATGTCTTTGACGTCTGAAAAGTCTCTGACGCTATTTAAATTTCCAACCTTAACGCTCTCAAGTTCTCCTTTTTCAACTTTAGCTACGGCGGCGGCTAAGTCAGCCACCACAAAGCCAAGAGTTTGACGTTCGCCAATATGATTGAAAGGTCTGGCTCGTACGATATCTAATTTTTCACTACGAGTAAAAGAGTAGGCCATCATATCCTGAATCAATTTGGAGAGGGCATAGGGATTATCTGGTCCCAATGCAGCCTCTTCTGCAATAGCTTGATTGCTGGGGGCATAAACCAAGGCTGTACTGATGTGCAACATTCTGCTGTGGGGAGCCTGATCTCTCATTGCTTCTAAAAGGTTTAATTGCAAAGCTGTATTCATTTCTAAAATGAACTTACGCTTTTTAAAACTATCTCCCACACTAGCCAAAGAAGCCAAATGATAAATTTGGTCTGGCCCAACCTCTTTGAGTAGATCTTGAGTGGCTTGGTAATCAGCTAAATTAATTTGGTGAATATTTTCTGCCGGTACGAATTGTTTGACG
This sequence comes from Candidatus Pacebacteria bacterium UBA6188, assembly GCA_002422765.1. Taxonomy (GTDB): domain Bacteria; phylum Patescibacteriota; class Microgenomatia; order UBA1400; family PJMF01; genus UBA1364. The sequence continues at coordinate 7,899 of DITI01000048.1, forward strand.
AACTGACCTTCATCCTTGTAGGAAGTGAGATGCAAATTCTTTTCACCTTTTTTGTAAAGTGCTTCTACCAAATGAGAAGCCACAAAACCAGTGCCTCCAGTAATGAGAATTTTTTTCATAATTTATCTTTTACCAATCCCTAAGTACTGATAACCCCACTTTTTAACCAATTCGGCAGAGAATTGATTGCGAGCATCAATGAAAAATTGTTTCTTTTCATTTTTGACTTTAGAAAAATCAAAGCCAGTGATTTCTGGCCACTCAACCACCGTCATGATGATGTCAGCTTCGCGACAAGCTTCTTCAATAGAGCTGACTTGTTCGTGGTGATCCTGAGGATTGTTGAAGTATTTGGCCATGGGATCGTAACTTTTGACCTGAGCGCCATGATTGCTCAAGAAAGGAATAATCTTGGTGGAAGGCGCTTCACGCATATCGTCAGTATTAGGTTTAAAAGATAGACCAAGCAGGGCAATGGTTTTGTTTTCAAAACCACCCACTTCTCTGGCAAAATTATTTAAAAGTCTAAAAATGCGATCTTTATTGATTTCGTTAATCTTATTGAGCAGATTTCCGTCTTCACCAACGCTACGTGAATAAGCAGCTAGTTCCTTAACATCTTTGGGGAAACAAGAGCCGCCATAACCCAAACCTGGATACCAATAATGCTGACCAATTCTCTTGTCGTATCCAATTGCCTCAATAACCTCATTGATGTCAGCTCCATTTTTTTCACACAGGTTGGCGATTTCATTGATGAAAGTAATGCGTGTGGCAAGATAAGAATTGGCAGTGTATTTAGCCATTTGGGCAGAGGCAACTTTACAGCGTACTACCGGCACTTGTAGTTTTTCATGTAATTTTTCTAATTGTTCAAAAACATAATCCTCATTGGCACCAATAACCAATCTGTCGGGGTTAAGTGTGTCGTAGACTGCTGAGCCTTCGCGTAAAAATTCTGGCAAAGAAGCCCCGTAAAATTTGGTTTGAGTAATTTCTCGAATAATGTCGCTAGTTTTTTCTAAAGTGCCTGGAGGAACAGTTGATTTAATCACTACAATGGCATTTTCCATTAAGTGTGGCGCCAAAGATCTGGCGCTAGCAAAGATATAACGTAAATCAGCTGTTTCATCGGCTGCTGAAGGAGTGCCAACAGCAATAATGATTACCTCTGCTTCTTTGATTGCTTCTTCATAAGAAGTGGTAAAATTAAGTTGCCCAGCTTGTTGTTGTTGAAGCAAGAGCTCTTGAAGACCAGGTTCATAAAAAGGCACCTGACCTTTTTTTAGTAAAGTGATCTTGTTTTCATCAATATCCAAACCAATAACTTGATGACCAAATGAAGCGTAAACGGCCGCTGAAACGACCCCTACAAAACCAGTACCAATTACCGCAACTTTCATAAGTAACTTTCTGTTTATCGCTCTAGTATAATAGACAATAGCCTATCATAAAATATGAAAATAAATATTCTGACTATTTTTCCTGATTTTTTTAAGACTCCTTTGGAAACTTCCATTCTCAAACGAGCTTTAGCCAAAGAATTGCTGGAAATCAAAATTGTTAATTTGCGTGATTTTGCCAGTGACAGACATCAGACTACTGATCTACGTCCTTACGGAGGTGGTCCTGGCATGGTGATGATGGTTGAACCAATTGATAGGGCTCTTCAAGCTTTAGGTTTGAGTAAAGGTCAAAAAGGCAAAAAAATCATTCTCACTTCTGCCAAAGGTCAGCTTTTTACTCAAGAAATAGCAAAAGAACAAGCCAGGTTCGAAGAACTAACCATAATCTGCGGTCACTACGAAGGAGTTGATGAGCGTGTCGCCCTGCACTTAATTGACGAAGAGTTGCGCATCGGCGACTATGTTTTAACTGGAGGTGAAACTGCTTCTTTGGTTATGCTTGATGCTGTGACTCGTTTGATTCCCAATGTCTTGGGTAACGAGTTGAGCAACCAAGATGAGTCGCATAGTCAGCCAGGAAAATTTGCTCATCCTCAGTACACCAAGCCAGCTAATTATAAAGGTTGGGAGGTGCCAGAAGTTTTGCTTTCAGGAGATCATGCCAAAATTGAAGACTGGCGTAAAAAATCTTCTTAAATTACTTGCTTTTGAGATAGGTGGCTGCTGCTTCTAGAAAGTCAATGAATTCTACATCTTTAGCCCAAGTTACTCTAAGAGCTGTTAGTGCTTCATCAATGGAGCACTCATTTTTTTTCATGTAGCTCTCAATTTCAAAGGTAGCTGTTTCAATTCCAGTTGGTTCGTTGCCAGTGTATTCTCTTGCCATATACTTTTATTATATCAAATTGGATCAAAAATTTGAATTAAAGTTTGCTTTCCCACTCAGATAATTGGTTTTTTAATCTTTCTAATTCAGCTGATTGCGTAGCAGATGGTTCTTTGTTTTTTTCTAAATCAGCGATACTTTCCCTAATGATTCTAATTTTCTTTTCGATCTCTTTTGGATCATCGCCAGTGGTTTCTATAACAAGTTTTACAAGTCTTCCTAATTCTAATCCCATAAAATAGTCTCCTTTACAGCCTCTTTGATACTTTTTTGTTCAAAATCGAGGCTGGCTTTGATTTTATCAATATTTAAGGCAGTGTTTTTTTGATAAGGCCTGCTATTGGTTTCTAAATATTTGGCCAATGAGCCTTCTTGAACGTTGAAACCAAGATTTAGCGTTTCATTGATCAATTTGGCAAACTCAAAGTCAGTCCAAGTTTCTCCAGAAGAAGCATGGAAGAGTCCGGTCATGTTGTGGCGAATAATGAAATCGATAATCTTAACGAAATCATTAATGTAGGTCGGGCCGAAATGATGATCGCCAAATTGTGGGTAAAGCTTGCCACTTTTGATACCCTCAATCACTCGGTGCAGAGTGTCAATTTTTTCGAAACGATCATTGCGAAAAGGCATGTCAATGCGCAAGATAGTCCAATTGAGACTGCTTTTTTGGACAATTTCTTCTGCCATTGCTTTAGTTTGACCATACCATTCGATTGGGTTGGGAGTGTCTGTTTCCAGATAAGGTTCTGTTTTCTCACCATCAAAAACATAGGCAGTAGAAAGATAAATTAAGTGTTTGCCAGTAGCTTCACAGGCTTTAACTAGGTTTTCTGTACCCTTGACGTTAACGCTGTAGCAAGGCCCATTTAAATCGCCACTTTGTTGCCAAGCTCCAGTAACGTCGGTGTAAGCTGCCATGTGCACCAAAAAATTGGCTGGAGATTGACTGATGACAGACATCACCTGCTTTTCATTGGTGATATCAACCGGACGAACTGGATTGCGTAAGTCCAAATTATCAAAATCGTATTGATCTTCAAAGTCGCTAACAAATTTAGAACCAATCAGACCGTTTAAGCCAGTGCCTAAAAGAGAAATTTTACTCATATTTATTTTCTTTCTTGATATTGTTTTTTGAAATAAGCTTCATTTTTTTCTTTAAGAGGTCTCCACCAAGCTTGATTTTCTTGATACCAAGTAACGGTTTTGCGCAAACCTTCTTCCAAATCGACACTAGGTTGCCAGCCAAGCTTTTGGCTAGTTTGTGAAAAATCAACACTGTAGCGACGATCGTGGCCAGGACGGTCTAAAACATGTTCGATAAGACTCTCATCTTTGCCCATAATTTGTAAAATCATTTTGACCAATTCCAAATTATTAACGTCTTTGTAAAGCCCGCCAAAAAGATAAGTTTGACCGAGATCACCACGTTCCAAAATTAAATCAATGCCTTCAGCATGATCTTGGACATAAAGCCAGTCACGGACGTAGAGACCATCGCCATAAACTGGGACCTTCTGTCCATCAATAAGATTAGTGATAGCTAAGGGAATCATTTTTTCAGGAAAATG
>DITI01000051.1 GCA_002422765.1 Candidatus Pacebacteria bacterium UBA6188
GAGCTTATTGGTGGTTGAGTCAGGCCAAAGAAAAAGAACAAACCACTCCAGTCGTCAAAGAAAAAGTTGGCACAACTACCAAAACTGGCGTACTTTCTGAAAGTGCTGGCAGATTTTATTTGCAAGAAGCCGGTCAAACCCCCAAGGAAATTGATAGTTACACTGTGGAGCTGGACGCCTATGTTGGTCAAAACGTAACAGTGAGCGGTCAGTACAGTGGCGACACTTTGTTTGTGGGAAGTATTCAATAAGCATGGCTAAATCCAAATCACATTTTGTTTGTCAGAGTTGTAATGCGAGCTTTCCTAAGTGGATGGGGCAGTGCAGTGAATGTCAGGCTTGGAATACTTTGGTTGAGGAGGTTGTTGCAACTGATCCTGTAGGTAGGCAAGCTCAGGGCAAGAATAGCTTAAGCGAAACTGAAATCACCCAAAAAAGAATTGAATTTTCTCAAGTCAAGCGCGTCAGTGGCACCAAAAACCGTTTTTCTACCAGCATCGGAGAGTTAGATCGGGTTTTGGGTGGTGGTTTGGTGGCAGGCATGGTAGTTTTGTTGGGTGGGGAGCCAGGAATTGGCAAATCAACTTTGCTTACCCAAATGATCTTGCAGATTTTGTCTTTGCGCGCTCAAGCTCCTAAAGAGCTCAAGCCTCTAAAGATTTTCTATGTCGCTGGTGAAGAAAGCCCATCTCAAATATCTCTTAGAATAGATAGATTTTTAGATAACGCACAAGATAATTACTCAAAAGAAATGTTGGCTTCAAGCCTGATTTTCATCACTACTACTGACGTTGATGAGTTAAATTTCTTGGTCAAAAAAGATCGTCCAGATCTCTTGATTGTTGACAGTATTCAATCGCTCTCGACTAGTTTTTTGACCGGAGCTAGTGGCAGTGTGGGGCAAATTCGCGAAGTAGCCGACCGCATTATTGATAGCGTGAAAGCTTTGGGTATTCCGACCTTTCTGATTGGTCACATTACCAAAGATGGCGTGATTGCTGGGCCTAAGATTTTTGAACACATGGTTGATACAGTATTGCTATTGGAGGGCGAAAGATCAGACCAATTACGCATGTTGAGATCACTCAAAAATCGTTTTGGGGCGACTGACGAAGTGGGTCTTTTCCAGAGTGAAGACTATGGTTTGCGGGAGATTAGTAATCCCAGTGAGTTATTTTTAGAGAACAGTAATCAGTTAGTGACGGGAGCAGCCACTGTTTGTTTGATGGAGGGGACACGACCTTTGTTGGCTGAAGTTCAAGCTTTGGTAGTGAAGTCTCAACTAGCCATGCCACGACGGGTGGGGCGAGGAGTAGACCTAGCCCGCATTCAAGTCTTAACGGCAGTTTTGCAAAAACACGCCAAGTTGCCCTTGGCTTTTTATGACGTTTTTCTGAGTGTGGCTGGTGGGTTTAAGATCAAAGAAGCCAGTGTTGATTTGGGTTTGGCCATTGCCATTGCCAGCTCTCTTTCGGGTAAAAAAATTGATCAAAACATAGTTTTTATCGGTGAGATAGGACTACTTGGAGAGATCAGAAAAAGCCCTTATTTTGATAGACGCGCCAAAGAAGCCAGAAGGTTGGGCTTTAAACAAATTATTTCTCGCGACACCCATAGCAATATTCGGGAGCTCTTAAAAGAGTTGGGGTTGCTTAGCAAGAGTGAAAATTAGAGAAAAAGGATGTTATTTTTATGCAAAAAATTGGCATAGTTGGCTTAGGAATTATGGGTAAAGGCATGGCCAATAATTTTCTTAAAAAAGGTCATGAAGTTTTTGTTTGGAATAGAACCAAATCAACAGTTGAAAATTTGATTAAGAATGGCGCGATTGAGTGCAATAGCCCAGCCGAAGTAAGCTATAAAGCTGACTTAATATTTGAAGTGACTGCTAGCGATGAATCTTCTAAACAAGTTTGGCTTGGTGAAAATGGAATTTTGGCAGGAGCCAATTCTTCTAAAATTTTAGTTGCAAGTGCTACTTTATCAGTTGAGTGGATTGATGAGTTAATCCAAATTTGCCATAGAAAAAACTTTGAATTTATGGACATTGCTTTAACTGGAGGAAGGGTGGGTGCTGAGACCGGGTCTCTTACGCTTTTATGTGGAGGATCAAATGAAAATCTTAATAAAATTGAATCTGCTCTAAACTCTATCGCCAAAAAAATATTTTACTTTGGCAAAGAAGGTCAGGGCATGAGATATAAATTAATACTAAATTTTTTACAAGCAACACATATTGTTGCTTTTGGCCAAGCTATGAGAATCGCCAAAGCTCAAAAGATGAATTTGCAAAAAGTTGCCGAAGCTTTGGCGGATAGGCCAGGTGGAATAATCACAGATATTGCGCAAAAAGCCTATTTTAAGGAGCCTAATCCAATTACTTTTTCAATTGAGTGGCTCACTAAAGATTTAAAATACGCAAAGAAATTAGCTGAAGATTTGAACATTGAGTTTTTAGACTATGTTTTAAATGAATATAAAGAAGCCATGGAAAATGGTTTTGGTGGCAAGGATTGGGCGAGTGTAAATGTTTTAAAAAAACTTAACAAAACTTGACATTCCATACTAAAACAATATAATTGTATGCATATGAGCAGAACAGTTGTACAAATTCCAGTGACCACAGATCTTCGTGACCAGGCTTATAAAATGGCTATCAGCCAAGGCTTTTCTAGTTTGCAGGAAGCTATGCGTCTAGTGATGCATAGAATTGCTAAAGGAAGTCTTCGCTTTGATGTTTATTCAGAGCCTGATCCAATCAGGCTTTCTAAGAAAGCAGTCGCTAGATATAACAAAATGGATGAAGCTTTGAGAGTGGGTAAAGACGTTAAAATTGCAGAAAATATTAATGATCTTCTTGATAAGTTAGGCCATGAAGAAGATTAAATTTACCAAACATTTTGAAAAATCATTTAAAAAGCGTATCGCACCACATTCCAATTTATCAAGAAAATTTGCCAGCCGATTAAAAATTTTCCAAGAAAATCCTCACCACTCAATGCTGCGAAACCACGCTTTAATTGGAGCTAAGGTTGGTAAAAAAGCTTTTTCAATAGGTGAAGATTTAAGAATTGTTTATAGTGAAGATGAAGATTTTTTCATCTTTTATGACGTTGGTTCTCACAATCAAGTTTATTAAATTTTCTACAAATTTCTCTTCTTTGCATATCTCTCGCGACTGTTGCGAATAACCTTCTCGCGATTTTGGTTGCTGCTCTTGGCGAGAGGTAGAGTGTAGGCGGGGAAAGGACGCGAAAGAACGTTGTCAATTGAGACCTTGTTGATGATTTGATGTTTGTCTAAATTAACTAGATCATCCTGACTGTAAAGATTGCCGTATTCGGCTTGGAAATAAGTGGCGTCACCAGCACCCATCACAAAACTAATGATATTGCCACAGTTGCCAAAGATGGCTTGACGCACCTCTTCAGGAATTTGGTCAATATATTGATTAGCTAGAGTGAGGTTGAGGCGATATTTACGAGCTTCAGACAGGATTTTGACAAAAGAATCTGTGGCAAAGTTTTGAAACTCGTCGACGTAGAGATAAAAATCACGACGTTTATCTTCTGGAATGTTGACCCGACCCATGGCTGCTAGTTGGATTTTGGTAATCATCATCGCTCCCAGTAGAGTTGCGTTGTCTTCACCGAGGCGACCTTGGGATAAATTGACCAAGAGAATTTTGCCTTGATCCATTAACTCCTCAATGCTAAAAGAAGATTGGTTGGTGTTGACCACATTGCGAACGATTGGGGAGGAAACAAATTGTCCAACTTTATTAAGAATAGAAGCAATTGATTCTTGTCGTTGGCGATCTTGCATTTTGTTGTATTCATTAACCCAAAAACTTTTGAGAATTGGATCATCAAGTTTCTCAACAACACTGTCGCGAAACTTCTGGTTGGTGAGCAGATCTAGAACGTCGGAAAGCTTGGCTTCCTTACTCTTTAGCAAAGTGAGTAGACAATTGCGTAAAATGTACTCTAATCTCGGACCCCAAGAGTAACTGTAGAGTTTTTGAAAGACCGAAATAATACCGGAAGCAATTAATTCACGATGAACCACATTTTCACCTTCAAAAAGGTTAATTTGTACAGTGCGCTCTTGATCGGCTGGATCAAAGTAAATAACGTCGTTAATGCGATGTTTGGGAATGAAATCCAATAAGGTTTCTACCAGATCACCATGTGGATCGATGATGCACAAACCCTCATTATGCTTGAGGTCATTAATGGCCATATTGGCCAATAGAGTAGATTTACCGGTGCCGGTTTTACCAATGACGTAGACATGGCGACGACGGTCAGTGCGCAATAAACCGTACTTGGTGTTGCGATTTTTGAAAACAGTTTCGGCCAGAACATTAATATTTTTTTTGACTTCCTCTGGAGTGTCTTGAGTGACGGTGGGCAGATTTTCTGGAGCCTCGCCCAAGAGTTTTTTGCCCCAAGAAATATTGCTAATGTTGCTAAGTTTTTTGCTAGGCAAGTGAAAGAGTGTGGCAGTTTCCTCTAGGCTCAAGTGCAAGCGAGGGGAGGATTTGAAACTTCTTTCATTCATTTGATGCAGGAAAGCTTTTTTGAAAACATATCTGTTGCGCAGTTGTAGCGAATTACTCTCACTTTGAGTGATGGCTTGATAGGCGGCGGCAATGTTTTCGAGGAGTAGCTTGCTTTTTTTGTTGCTACCTGTAGAAACAGCTAGTTTAAAAGAGGCTTGGAGAGATCTCTTATCCATCTTGGCAGCAATTAAGGATTTTTGAGGGTGACTTTCTAGTTTTTCACTAGAGATCTGACCCTTTTGTGGCCAAAATTCACTTTCGTTGTCCAAAACCATTTGAATGAGAATGGTGTCTTGACCTTCATTTTTGGAAAGAGTGGACATTAAAGTGGAGAGTGGGTCAATATCCTTAAATTCTTGGTAAGTCTTGAGGGGCAGATAGCTGTGGTTTTTGAGTTTAAAGCTGGCAACCTTGACTTTTTTCTCTGGTGAAAAAAACCAAGCCACTGGGTCAAACTGTAATTCTTCAATGACGGCCTCAGGGTAACTGGCGTGAATAGCTCCTTTAAAATACTCAAGTAGACGTAAGGGCACGTGAGCCAAGAAGTGAATACTTTGCTCTCTGACCATAATTTCAAAACTCAAGCTCTCATTTCTGCCAATTAGTTTGTCAAACAGATTATTGTGCAATTTGGGCAGAGTAGAGAAAAGCTGCACAGCTGTTTCTTCTGTTTCTTCACTGTCTTTGCTGGTTCTAATCTCAAGGAGAACGTGGTTTTTTAGCACGTCTTTAGTATAGCAAATCGTTGTCTAAGGTGGAGCCGACTTTTGTTTTCCACTTTGCTTGGTTTTAATTTTCTTTGTGGAAAACTTGATGATAACCATCAATAAATTATTTAAATAAAAAAATATAGGACTATTCAAATAATATCTTAAAAAAACTATAGGATATAATTGATTCTTGTCAAAGTTATAGCAAAGCACTATAATAAGCTTTAGTTCTTTAAGTCATTGTTTGCGAGGAAATTTAAGCCTGTTGAAGCTTTTTCTAGATGATGAATAAGGAAAGAGCGGAGGGTTTAGATATGGGGTAATAAAAAAATCCATCCCGTTTAAGTCTTGTTCTTTAAGGCAGTCAAGAACCTAAACAAGATGGATCGTAGCGAACATTATTACCGCTGATGA
>DITI01000034.1 GCA_002422765.1 Candidatus Pacebacteria bacterium UBA6188
GATTTTAACAGATTTCACAGGGAGTCTAATATATAATGAATTGTGGCGACTCTCAGCAAAAAACATCAACGCTTACTTTTTAGTCTGGTTTTCCTAGTCTTTTGGGTAATTTTTGTCCCCAATGATATTGGGATGGAAGAGGCGAAAGAAATCCAAAAACCAGAAGTTTCTAATTTTGAAAAAAGTCGGGTGTTGAGAGTGGTTGATGGTGACACGATTGAAATCGAAGGCGGACAAAAAGTACGCTACATTGGCATCGATACCCCAGAAACTGTTGATCCGCGACGCGAACCACAATGTTTTGGCAAAGCGGCTTCTCAAGCCAATTCAGATCTAGTAGCTGAACAAGAAATTTACCTAGAAAAAGATGTCTCAGAAACTGATCGTTACGGCAGATTGTTGCGCTATATCTATCTGGCCACGGATAGTGCTTCCATTAATGAACAACTAGTTAGAGATGGTTACGCGGTAGCCTCCAGCTATCCACCAGATGTTAAATACCAGGAAAAGTTTAAAGAAGCTGAAGAAGAAGCGCGCGCCAATCAGCGAGGCCTCTGGCAAGAAGATTTAATTTGCGATTAATTTTGCTAAATCTTGCAACACTTCTTGAGCGTGCTCGCTCGGCTTAACTTTAGGATAAATTTTGGCAATTTTTCCTTTTGGATCAATTAGAAAAGAACTGCGTTTAATTCCCAAGAACTTCTTGCCGAACATACTTTTTTCCACCAGAACACCGTAAGTTTGAATCATCTCTTTATCCTCGTCAGCCAAAAGAGGGAAGGGGAGTTTAAATTTTTTAGCAAAACGCTCATGACTAGCTACCGAATCAGCACTCACGCCCAAAACCACCGCTCCCGAGTCAGATAAAGCAGACCAAGCATCACGCAATGTGCAAGCTTCAGTGGTGCAACCTGGAGTGTTGTCCTTTGGATAAAAATAAATTAGCAGCCACTTGCCAACATAATCAGCAAGCTGATGAACTTTGCCGGACTGATCAGATAATTTAAAATCTGGAGCTAAACTGCCAACTTGAATTTTTGCCACCTTATCCTTTGTTTTAACTGCTATTTTTTCTTAGTTTGATTTTTGATGCTCTCAATCACTCTTTGCACCTCTTCGTCAGGAGCCAAGTAATAATGTTTAATTGGTCGCGCCTGCTCATCAAACTCGTAGACTAGAGGAATGCAATAAGGCACGGTCAAACCAACAATGTCTTCGTCGGAAATATTGTCCAAGTACTTAATGATTGAGCGTAAAGAGTTGTGATGACCAGAGAGAATAATTTTTTTGCCTTGCTTGATGAGTGGCTCAATTTCTGCTTGCCAATAAGTCACGCTGCGCTTGTAGGTGTCTTTCAGACACTCAGTAGAGGGCAACAAGCTCGGATCGATATCCTTATATTTCGGATCATGGCTGGGGTGACCAGGATCAGTAGAATCAAGAGCTGGAGGTGGAACATCGTAACTACGGCGCCAAATGGCAACTTGCTCTTCACCATGTTTTTCCACCGTTTCTGGCTTGTTTAAGCCTTGCAAGGCCCCATAGTGACGCTCATTGAGTTTCCAACTATTAACAATTGGAATATACATCTGTTCTGTCGCATCCAAAACTGTCCACAAAGTACGAATGGCTCGCTTCAAGTAAGAAGTAAAAGCAATGTCAAAAGTAAAACCAGCCTCTTTCAACTTGAGACCATAATTGTAGGTTTCTTTGATACCCTCTGGAGTTACGTCGATGTCAATCCAACCGGTAAAACGATCGCTCCAAACAGAAGTACCGTGACGAATGATTACTACTTTAGTCATTATGAACCTCCATTCACTAAGCGCTCAATTTCCATTAAGCGATTATATTTAGCAACTCTCTCTCCACGAGTAGGACCAACTTTAATAAAAGCCGAACCTACCGCCACCGCCACATCCACCATGGTAGCATCATTGGTTTCCCCACCACCACGATGAGAAGTGGTAGTCATCAAACCATTTCGATTGGCTAGCATGCAACAATCAACAGTTTCAGTTAGAGTGCCAATTTGATTAAGCTTGATGAGAATGGCTGAAATAGCTTTAGTGTCAATAGCTTTTTGCAATCGCTCAACATTGGTAACAGTCAAATCATCACCAATATTTGGAATCTGGTATTTGTCGGCAACCACTTGTAGTTTGGTCCAATTCTCCCAATCGTCTTCATGCAGCATGTCTTCGATTGTGGCGATCGGGTACTTGGCTAGCCAAGCTTCATAGTAGGCGATTAGCTCGTCGGCACTGAGCTGGCGTTTTTCGACTTTTAAGTTGTATTTGCCATCAACAAAAAACTCGCTGGCAGCAGCATCAATCGAAAAACCAATGTCTTGACCAGCAACATAGCCGGCACGCTTGACAGCCTCCAACATGTAATTGAATGGGGCTTCATTACTTGGAATACCACTGGGAGCAAAAGCGCCCTCATTGCCGACATTAGTGGAAAGCTTGTTTTCTTTAAGTACCTTGCCTAATTGATGGTAGGTTTCCATGATCATGCGCACATTTTCTGCCACGCTAGAATTTTGGCGAGTAGCAGAGAAGCAAAATTCTTGCAAATCAGTGGTTTCGTCAGCGTGCTTACCACCCTCAATAGCCACAACCATCGGCTGGGGCAATTTGCTCAAATCAACTCCAGTTTGGTAAGTTTCGACAATGTGTTGGAAAAGCTCAATTTTTTTACTATTGGCAGCTGCATTGGCAACAGCGATAGAAACTGCCAAAATTGCGTTTCCTCCCAAGTTGGCTTTATTTGGTGTTCCATCTATGGAAATCATTTTTTCGTCAAGAACACGTTGATCATAAGCATCCAAACCAACTACCATTGGGGCAATTTTTTGTTCAATATTGGCTATAGCCTGCAACATACCTTTGCCATGCCAACGACTTTGATCGCCGTCCATCAACACCGTTGCTTCATGAGATCCAGCTGAAGCGCCATAGGGCACAGAGGCACGACCTTTGGAACCATCCGCCAAAGTTGCGATTACTTCAATGGTTGGGTAACCACCAGATGCCAAAATTTCTTGGGCTTTAATAGAAGAGATTGTCATGAGAGACCTTTCTTTTTTTAATGTTCTGGCCTTAAGGCCAGTAGTTGAGGCGCGAGCGGGATTCGAACCCGCGAACGAAGGTTTTGCAGACCTCGCCATTAACCACTCTGGTATCGCGCCGATGACGTCCTTATTCTAGCATGTTGGTCTAGAATTTTTGGCAAGCAAAAGCATGTTAAAATACCAAAACAAACTCATCATGACCAAAACCAAAAGATTCTTTATCCAAATTTACGGCTGTCAAGCCAACAAAAGCGATGCTGAGCGTTTGACTGCTATGTATTTAGATAATGGCTATGTACAAGCCGAAGATTGGCAAAATTGTGACGAACTAATTCTAGTGACTTGCAGTGTCCGCAAGAGAGCCGAGGACCGAGTCCGTGCCTTTTTGCATAAAATCATGAATTATTTCCAAGAAGNNAAGCCAGTGCCAAAAGTCGTTTTTTCTGGCTGTATGTTACATCACGGCGTCGCTAAATTGCGCAAGATGTTACCAATGGTTGATGAATTTATGCCAACCAATAAAATGGCCTTTGCCAAAAGAGCTAAGCGCAAAGATAAGAATCACGCCTTCGTCCCTATTTCTACCGGTTGTAATTCTTTTTGTACCTTTTGTATTGTCCCGTTTGCCCGTGGTCGCGAAGCTTCGCGTCCTTTTCAAGATATTATTGATGAAGTGGCAGAGTTAGCTCAAACCGGCTACACCGAAATTACCCTCCTTGGACAAAATGTTAACTCTTGGGGTTTGGAAAAAATGGGCATCAGCGCTCGCAAAATGATGTTGCGTGGTGACATTAAAAGAGAAGATTTGCCCAGCAACCAATCACAGTATTTAAATGTCGAAGGTACGCCGCCCTTCGTCAAACTCTTGCAAGAAATCAGTAACTTTCCTGAAATCAAAACTATTCGTTTTCTTAGCAGCAATCCTTGGGACTTTAGTGATGAGCTGATTGCTGAGATTGCTAGAAATCAAAAAATTGATCGTTTCATTCACTTGCCGGTTCAGTCGGGTAGCAACAGCGTTCTGCACCGCATGAACCGTGGCTACA
>DITI01000063.1 GCA_002422765.1 Candidatus Pacebacteria bacterium UBA6188
ACAAGGGTCGGGTGGCTATTTTTGAAGTGATGGAAATTAGCTCAGAAATTTCTGGTCTAATTATGAAGAGAAGCTCAGAATCAGAATTGGAGGCGACAGCTCTAAAACAAGGCATGATGTTGATGAAACAAGACGGATATATCAAGGCTTTAGAAGGAGTAACAACGATTGAGGAAGTATTACGTGTAGCTGAAGTAAAATAATTGGCGATCATGCAAATTCAAGATTTATTACAATTTACTATTGATAACCAAGGCTCAGACATCCATTTAGTGGCCGGTTCTCCATTGTCAGTGAGAATTAATGGAGTTTTAAGTTTTCCTGCTGGTCCACAAGTTTTAAACAAGGAACAGGCCGAGGCCTTGATTTTTCCCATTCTCTCTAGCGAACAAAAAGAGCGTCTGGAATCTGAAAAAGAAATTGATCTGGCTTACCAGTTTGGCGATAAAGGTAGATTTAGAGTCAATATTTATCGGCAAATGGAGAGTTTTGCTGCGGCTTTTCGCTTGATTCCTGACATCATTCGCAGTGTTGATGAGCTGGGTTTGCCCAAGATTTTTCACAGTTTCTCTCGCTACAATCAAGGCTTAGTGCTTTTTACTGGCCCAACAGGTGAAGGCAAATCTACTTCTCTGGCGGCAATTATTGATGAGATTAATCAAAGTGAAAGTCGCCATATTCTTACCATCGAAGATCCAGTAGAGTTTGTTTATAAATCTGCCAAAAGCGTCATTTCCCAACGTGAAGTGGGCAAAGACACTAAAGCTTGGCAAGCAGCTTTGCGTTCCGCTCTGCGCAGCGATCCAGATGTGGTTTTGGTGGGTGAAATGCGTGATTTTGAAACCATTTCTTTAACTTTAACCTTGGCCGAGACTGGTCACTTGGTGTTTGCGACTTTGCACACCAATACTGCTTCACAGACGATTGATCGTATTGTTGATGTTTTCCCCTCTCACCAGCAGGCTCAAGTGCGTCAGCAGCTTTCTACAGTTTTAAATGCGGTGATTTCTCAACGTTTGATCCCCAAAATTCATGGCGGACGCATTGCTGCAGTCGAAATCATGTTGAACACACCTGCTGTTGCCAATTTAATTCGGGAAAAGAAAGTCTTCCAGATCGACGGAGTAATCCAAACCTCCTCTGGCTCAGGCATGATGTTGATGGAAAATCATTTACTCGATCTACTCAATCAGAAAGTGATCAGTAAAGAAACGGCTTTGTCGAGATCATTTAGACCCAATGAGCTGATTAGATTAATGGGTAATTAGTTATGCCAATTTTTAAGTATTTAGTCAAAAACAAGCAAGGCGAAAACATCAAGGGTAAGGTGGAAGCTGCTTCAAGAATACAGGCAGTTTCAACTTTGATGGGTCGAGATTTGTTTGTGATTGATGTTACTCCACTTGGACAGCAAGATGGTTTTTTGACAAGCTTAACCAAAAATAAGGTCAAGTTTGAAGATTTGGTCAACTTCACTAGACAGNNGCCTTGTCTATTTTGGAAGAACAAGGCAAATCAGAAATGGCCAAGTTAACTGGCAATTTACTCAAAGACGTGGAAGGTGGCTTGAGTTTTTCAGTGGCTTTGGAGAAATATAAGGAAAATTTTTCTAGAATTTATGTGCAGTTGGTGAAAGCTGGTGAGGTTGGTGGTGTTTTGGATGAGGTTTTAGATCGCCTTGCCGTTACCATGGAAAAGGAAAAAGATTTTCGCGCCAAAACTCGAGGCGCTATGGTTTATCCAGTCATCATCGTTTTAGCCATGGTGGCTGTGGCCATCGTGATGATGGTGGCAGTGATCCCTAAGCTAACTGAAATGTATGAGGATTTTGGGGCTGACTTGCCAGCGGCCACCAAAATTTTGATGAATATTTCTGGCTTTTTTGTCAATTCTTGGTGGGTGGTGGTCCTGATTGCTTTGGGAGTTTTTGCTGTGCTTCGAGCTTGGAAAAAAACTCCCCAAGGTGAAAAATCAATTGATGGCTTTTTTCTACGCATGCCAATTATTGGAGTGCTTAAGCAAAAAATTGTTTNNGTTTTGACTGATTTTACTCGCACCCTATCTTTGCTTTTGGGAGCTGGTGTTTCTTTATTAGAAGCTCTCGATATTGTGGCTTCAGCCATCGATAGCGCAGTTTATCGTGGTCAACTCAAAGAAGTGAACAAGCAAGTAGAAAAAGGCGTTATTCTTTCTGACGCCATTGCTCACTATGAAAACTTCCCGCCGATTCTCTACCAGATGATTGCGGTGGGTGAAGAAACTGGTAAATTGGATGAAATTTTGGCCAAAATCTCTGAGTATTTTGAGAAAGAAAGTGAGTACGCGATCAAAAACTTAACCACGGCGATTGAGCCAATGATTATGATTTTGCTTGGCTTGGGCGTTGGTTTTATTGTGATTGCCATCATTATGCCAATTTACAGTTTGACGAGTCAGTTTTAACCAGATTGGAAGTTTTACTACTTGAAAAGATTCAGCAAATTGGTCTAAACTGAATAAATACGGACATATTTTTGAAGGTTTTTAATTATGAAACAAACAACTCTCTTGCAGAAAATCAGAAGCCAAGCGGCTTTTACCATGATTGAGCTCTTGATCGTCATTGCTATCCTTGGTATTTTGGCTGTCGCTGTTTTAGCTGCCATCAACCCAATTGAACAGATCAATCGTGGTCGAGACACGGGTTCTAGGTCAGATTCTGAGCAAGCTCTAAGTGCAATTGATCGTTTTTATGCTTATAAAGGTTATTACCCATGGGTGACTAACCCTAATGATGATGCTACTTTGGCTTGGAGAGGTGTGGCTGGAGCGACCACTATTACTTTTGGTGGTGGCTCGATTACTGCATGGCCAGACAATGGCACCCCAACTCCTTGTTATGTTTTAGACAAAATTTCTGACGGCAATTCTGACGACACTTGTGCTGGAACCAATGAGGTGAAGAGAAGTTTTGTCGATAAAATCACTAAGTCTGACTACAATCACCTTTACGCTTATTACAATGGTGATCCAGGCAGTAGTCTTTACATTTGTTTCAAACCTCAGTCTGGGGCAATGCAAGAAGAAGCTTCTGAGCGCTGTGCTGATGAGTCAGGCAGCGGCTTACCAGAAGACTTGCAAGGAGCAGCGGCCAACCTTTGTGTGTCTGGCTCAGAATACATTTGTTTACCATAAGCTTAGATGCTGTTTTTTGAAATAGTTTTAGTTTTGCTCTTTTCTTTCTTCTTGGCTACTTTAGCTAGCTTCTTTAATGTGGTGATTGTGAGAACTGCTCGCGAAGAATCCTTTACCGGAGGTCGCTCTAAGTGTGACACTTGTGGAAAGCAAATTGCTTGGTTTGATAATGTGCCTCTGTTTTCTTTTTTACTTTTGCGAGGTAAGTGTCGTCATTGTCACAAGGCTATTGCTAGAACTTATTTCACAACGGAGTTGTTAGCTTTTGCTTTGGGAATAATTTTTTATTTGCTCTACGCTCATTTTGCTTGGTGGCAGGATCTGAGTTTGCCNNCAACTAGTGCTTGGCTTTTTAATTTTTTTTGTTTTAACTTTTGTTTTTTTGGCTGATTGGCAATATATGTTGGTGCCAGATTTTTTTGTGCTCTTGCTTGGTATTTTGGTTCTGATTTGGCAGATAGTGGTGGGTGGTTCTTGGTTGGAGCCACTAACCGCAGTGTTCTTCTCCACCCTTTTCTTTGGTTTTTTGTATTTTGTAGCCAAAAAAATCCTAGGCAAGGAAGCTTTGGGTTTGGGAGATCTCAAACTGATGGTGCCTCTATCTTTTCTATTGTCTTGGCCAAA